>CAZOMH010000006.1:0-23972 GCA_964580415.1 uncultured Nitrospirales bacterium | reverse complement strand
CACCCACAATCTCGGGACCCATGCCGCGCCGAATCTTGATGCGGAGCTGGGTCATTTCACGGGCCAGCGGCAACACCCGCACGCCCAGTTCGTGGGCATGCTCCGTGCGCCCCCGCCCATGCAATGCGCTCAGCGCCTCGTCGCAACCGCAAATGATCGCGCTGGCCTTTACCAGAAGACTGCGCGCCTCGGTCACGGCCGGAGTGCCGTAAATAACGTTGAGCAGATGGTCCCGCGCGGAATGCACCTGCATCAGATCTTCAAGGGGCGCGCCCTGGCCTGCTTTCATAATGGTCCGCTCGGTGTCCGCGATGTCCAGCGAGTACTTCTGGGCAAAATCCAGGTCCACCATTACCTGCCGCCGGTCCGCCTCCAGAATGCCGTGCGCGATCACATCGCGCCACTTGCGGCAAACCTCCGGGTCCGCCACCAGGAACACCTGGCCCTGGCCGGGAAACATTTCCAGATGGCGTTTGCGATCCATCGGCACCCACGCCCGGGTGCGGACGAAAGCGGTGATGTCAAAGGCCGTGGCATTGTCCGGAAATTCATCCGGAAAATTCAGATTGACCGAAACCACCTGTTCGGCGTCATTGCACACAATGTGGCACAGATGGAAATCTTCGCCCTGCAGCCAAAATGCGTTCACAAACGGCACGCCCTTGGGCAGGTGCGACTGCGGATGGCCCTTGCAGGACAATTCCACCGGAAACGGCGGCTCGGAAACGGGCCGGGAATTCATAAAGAGCGGGGCTATCACCGACAGCCGTTCCACACGGTTGCCAAGTTCCGCCCAAAGATCACTGAACGTCAAAAAGGGGCCGGTCAGCGAACGCTCACAGTGGCCGCCCACCCATATGGGATCGTTGTGGTAGGCAAAAGTAAACCAGCCATGGGCGCCGTTGGCCATCGCCTGGTTCAGCATCATCCGCATTTGCGGGCAGGTATTCCATTCCGGCGCATCGCTTGCCGACACAAACGCCGGCGCCGTCACCCACAACGGCTTGTCCACCGCGAGTCCGCGATGGGTCCGCACCTCTTCCCCGATCTGCCACGGGTTGAACGATTTGAAATAGTCAAACCAGGATACTCCAAGGGTGTCCCGGTAAAAGGCGAGTCCGCCCGGATGGCGCAGGGGGGACGTCACGGGATGGCCCGGATCAACGGCATGAATCGCGGCAACCGCCGCATTCACGCTGTCAATGTTCTCCTCGGCCATGTCGCCGCCCAGTCCCCATCCGCCGATGGCCGGCGCACCGGCCAGCGGCTGGATATGCTTGGCCACACGCGCGTCCCATTCCGCCCGATCCGCCGTGGCGGGCCACCCAAATATGGGTATGACCCGGATGTCGAAACTCTGCGCAAGCGCCAGCAGTTCGCGGCTCGTCTGCGCCTCCATATGCTCCGCGCTTTCCAGCGCCACGCAGTTCTGGTGATGCCGGGCCACGTCCTCGAAGGCAAGCCGCCAATAGTCGTAAAACGAGATGTCCATAAGGTCCGCCAGCCGCTGGCCGGACTCGGCGTTCATAAACACGCCGAACGGATAGAACCCTTTGGATTCCTCACTGCCAACCGGACCGGCCGCCGCCGGAATGTCCAAAACGGGAGCCGCATCACACAGAGCCTGTTCCTCCCCGGTCATCGGCCGAAAACGCAATGTCTTGAATTCCACCGATTCCGAGTTGCGCCAGCTCGAATACAGGCGCAGCGACACCCAGTCAACGGCCGCGGGGAACCCCCGGTGCGACACGCGAAATGCCGCCGTGACCCATTCTTTGGATGCATCAAGGGGCTGCACGATTTCACCGCCCGGATAGTGGCAAACCACTGCGGGACATGCACGGGAAGTGTTGCAGCGGTATTCTATTTCCAGCACAGGCAAACGCCCGGTGTCCAAAGGAAAACGGGAATCCTCCGTGCCGCGCGACGTTATCGCCGCCCAGAAACCGGGCTTGCTGCGATCCAGATTGTCGATCCGGCGGATATCCTCAAAATGCCCCACCAGCAACGCGCCCTCATCACCCTTGCGGATGCGCGAAGGCACGCACTGCCACTCCTTTTCGGACGGGTCATCCTGGGTCGGCCATTTCTCCAGGTCATCGGCCCCAAAAACGACCTGTCCGTCAAAATCACTCGAAAGAGGATCGTGCGGGAGCGGGAGCGGGAGCTTCTTCAACTGCCCGAGGTATCTGTAGGGCATCCATCTTCTCCTGGCCAGACATGGGGTTGGGGGTTGTCTCGATGATCGGCGCGATGCCGATCACCCCGTTCTCCGGCACTTTGTACGCCGGGTCCTTGGAAGCCGTGCCGCGAAGAACGGCCAGCGTCTGCTTGGCCTGTGCCGACACATCGGGTCGAAGCAGTCCCTGAATCCGGCCTTTGGTAAAGGCTTCCTGCATGTCGGGAGCGTCCACAAAACCGATCAGCGTGATATTGCCGGCCATCTTGTGCGCCGTCGCGGCGCGGAGCAGGGGCGCCAACTCGTACGACTCAAAAGCGACATAGGCGGCCAGTTCGATGCGTTTGGTCAGCAACTCGTCCGCCGCGGCCCAGGCCAGGTTCCGGTCGCCTTTGTCCACCTTCGTAACGTCCAAAATGAACTCTCCGGAAACCAGCCCTTCCTTAAGCCCCTCCATGCGCGCTTTTTCCGCCGCCGTGTCCCCGCTCTTGACGAACGCGGCGATCTTCATTCCCGACACCACCAGCTGCGAAACCAGCTCCGCCATCTTCTTGCCGGTCTCCTTCTCGTCCATGCCGATAAAACACACCCGGCCGCAGTCGGCAATATCCCTGTTAAGAAGCACCAGCGGCACCTTGCCCGCGATTTCCTGCAGGGCCGCCTTCTGCTGCGCCGCATCCACCGGACAAATCGCCAACGCCTGCGCCCCGGCCGCAATCATTTCCGCCGCGGTCTTCACCTGCTGGTCCGCCGTGGACGGCGAGAGCAGACGGAAGTCCAGCGCGACCCCGGCCGCCGACGCCTCTTTTTGCGCCGCATCCCGGAAAGCCGTCCAACTCTCACTGGCCCCGTCCGTCAACACCCCCGCCTTGACCGCATCGGCCGGCGCGGCACCCTGCGCCGCGGAAATCCCCGCCGCAAACAACAGCGCCGCCACAATCACCATGATCGAAACTCTGGCCATGTCCATATCTCCTCGTCTTAAATTCCCGGTTCGTAATTCATAGTTCGCAATTGACCACCGCCCGCTTCACAGCAGACTATCCCTTCCCCGACCGCGTTTCAAGCCAGTCGAGCACATCGTCCAATACTTCTTTCTTGCAAAGGTCAAGCCAAAGCTCATGATAACCGCCTTCATAAAACTTCAGCGTCTTGTCCGCCGCACCCAGCCCGTCAAAGAGCTTTTGGCTGCCCGAAGGCGGCACCACCCGGTCCCGTGCCCCGTGAAACACAAGCGAGGGCGACGTTATCTTCCCATACTCCCGGTCGCAAAGCTGAATGATCCGGTGAAACTCCGCACCGGTCCGGGCCGCAACACGCCCGTGAAAACTGAGCGGGTCCTGTTCTGTGGCCCGAACGACTTCCGGATCGCGCGACAATCCCTTGTTGTCCACTCCGCCCACCGGCAGCCATGGCGCAACAACCGACAGAATAGATGCCGCCTTCAGCAAAACAGGGGGGACCGACGGATCGAGCGCCAAGAACGGGCTGCTGAAAATAATGCCCCGCGAGGCACAAGTCCGCGTCTCCGCATACCGCGCCAAAACCATCCCGCCCATACTGTGCCCCATGAAGAACCACGGGGCATCGCCGAACAACGGCCGGACATGCGCCACAAAATCGTCCAAATCGTCCAGAAAATCTTCAAACCGCGCGACATAGGCACGCCGTCCCGGAGACCGGCCATGGCCGCGCTGGTCATACGTGTATACCGCGATCCCTGCGGCATTGAACCGCTCCACAACATAACCATAACGACCGCAATGGTCGCCAAACCCATGCAGCAGCACCACATGCGCCCAAGCCGCCGCACCCTCCGGCAGCCAACGCTGCTCGAAAAGCGACACCCCGGACTTCGTGGAAAACTGTCCCGTCTCGTGCATAATCATCAACCTCTCCGGATTAAGGAGTCCACATCATAGCAGAATCCGCCGGAACCACAAAGACAGCAGGCCCCGACACGGGGGAAATCCGGAGAAACAGACGTGTTACGAGTCGGACGGGGGAGTTGTCACGGCGGGATTTTCCCATAATGCGGTCCGCCGGCAGGGGAACCGGGGGCGGTGTTTACACCGCGCCGGAACAACTCTCCCGAGCACACGGGCCTCTGTCATAAATCGTTTGCATTTATAGGGCAGCCAGAGCGGCTTGTTGGCAGTAGTATGCCCGCTGTGGCGGGCAAGCTGCGCTTGGGTCACAGTCCCCGTTTTTTACTATAGGGCTTCCTTGAGAACGCCGCCAAGCACCCTGACGGCCTGCTCCAGCGTGGCCTCGTCGCACATGGTGAAGTTCAGCCGCATCGTCGCCAAGCCTTCGCCCGGTTCCGTGTAGAAGAACCGGCCCGGAACAAACGCCACCTTGTTTTCAATGGCCTTCCAGTACAGCGGCTCGATATCCAGCCCCTCGGGACCCTCCGCCCAGAGGAACATGCCCCCTTCGGGCTTCGACCACGTGAACTCTTCCGGGAAATAGGCGGCCAGTGCATCGAGCATCGCCTGCTGGCGGGGACCGTAAATGCCCAGTATCTTGGGCAGTTGCCGGGCAATGTATCCGCCGGAAAGGTATTCCGCCGCAAGCGCCTGGTTAAACGTGCTCGTATGCAGGTCCACGCCCTGCTTGACCACCACAATCCACCGGCGGATGTCGGGCGGCGCCACGCACACGCCAAGCCGCAGGCCCGGCGCAAACACCTTGGACAGGGTCGTCAGATAAACCACGTTTTCCGGCGCAAAAGACTTGATCGGCGGCATCGCCTCGCCGCGGTAACGCAGCGAGCTGTATGGATCATCCTCCACAAGCAGGGCGCGGTGCCGGCGCACAATCTCGGCGATCCGTTTACGACGCTCCAGCGGCAGGGTGCGCCCGGTCGGGTTCTGGAAAGTGGGCACGAGATAGATGAGTTTGACCACGTTCTCTTCCAGCACCTTTTCCAGACACTCCGGAATCAGGCCGTCATCATCCGTTTCCATTTTCACATACGCGGGTTCATACGGCGCAAAGGCCTGAAGCGCCCCAAGATACGTTGGAGCCTCCACCGCAATCTTGTCACCCTTGGACACCAGAACCTTCGCAATCGCGTCCAGCGCGCCCTGCGAACCGCTGGCGACCAGAATCTCGGACGCGGTCGCGGCCACGCCCTTTCTTTCCAGATGCGGCACCAAAGCCTCACGGAACGGCGGAAAACCTTCCGTGAAATCGTACTGAAACGCCTGAGGGCCGTACTTGGTGATTACCTTGTCGGCAAGCTCGCCCATGATGTCCATGGGAAAACTCTCCGGTGCCGGAATACCGCCGGCAAGAGACACCATTCCAGGCTGCGAAACCACCTTCAGGATTTCCCGAATGGCACTGGCACCCATCTTCTTTGTTCTCTCGGCAAGCAAATGACTGAAGTCCATGGCGCATAATCTCAATGGTTGGTGGAATACGGACGACAAGGGTTACACCCTAACCCATTTTGGGGCACGCCTGCAAACGAATCCCCTCCCGTCCCTCCCGTGAACGGCCTCTTCAACAGCCCCAAAACCTCCGCCAGAGGCACGGTGGCGGCAATACACAACGTCCCTCACCACCGCCCGGAAAGAAAATACTGGATTTACAGTTTCCCTCCGGTCCTCTAAAATGAAGAAGTCTTTCTCTATTTGAACCGCTTTCGCTCCGGCATTCACCAAAAGGAAGGCGATTGGGCGCTTAAAGCATACCCTCTCTACCGCTCGCGCCCGCGTATTTGTCTCAATTTTGGACACTTTCCTACGTTTGGGTAGGAATGACAGACACGCGCGGGTACAAATATGAAAGTGTGTTGAAGCTGTAATCTTTTGATAAATGCTTTTATCACAAGAGCTTGCGTGTTTTCTGTATGCTCACGCCAAGTGCAATCAGGAACAATTCGTGATAAAATTAATTGATTTCTCGATTGATGCGTAATTGAACCGTTTGTTATGATGGACTTGTTCCAGCATGGGTGGCGATTTGGTTTCGCCGGTGGTCTGTGGAACAGGTTGAAAAGGTGTATATATGTCAGCAACTCCTGCCGGTGGCAACATGTTCGCCGGAACCTCCGTGGAAAACTGCTACCAATGCGGCAAGTGTACGGCGGGATGTCCCGTGGCGGATCAGATGGATGTCACGCCCAACCAGTTGTTCCGGCTCGTGCAGTTGGGCGAGGTGGAAAAGGCCGCGCGGTGCGGTGCCATTTGGATGTGCGTCTCCTGTTTCACCTGCACGGGCCGTTGTCCGCAGTCGGTGGAGTGCGTCGAGATTATCGACGCCCTGCGCGAATACGCCGCGGAACACCACTGCACCCCGCCCGACCTTCTGCGCGTTATTCTCTTTCAAAAAGCCTTCCTCGACAACATTCGCCGCAACGGCCGCACCAACGAAGTCGAGTTGATCGGCGAGTTTAAGACCCGCGGATTCCTTAAGGACTGGAACCCGTCCCTGTTGATGAAAGACGCCCTGCTGGCCCCGAAACTAATGCAGCACGGCAAGTTTCACCTGACAGGGGAGAAGGTGAAGGACCGCGACCTGGTGCGCCGTATCTTTGCGCGCTGCGCCGAAGCGGCGGCATCGCCCGCCGGCGCACAGGGGGACAAGCAATGACCCGCATCGGCTATTACCCCGGATGCGCCCTTCACGGCACGTCCAACGATTTCGAGGAATCCGTCCGCGCCTGCATGAAGGCGCTCAACGTGGAACTGGGCGAATTGAACGACTGGATTTGCTGCGGTGCCACCGCGGCCCATTCAATCAACCACAAGCTGTCGCTGGCCCTGCCCGCACGCAACCTCGGCATCGCCGAGCGCGACGGTTTCACCGACCTCTTCGCTCCCTGCCCGATGTGCTCAATGGAACTGATAAAGACCAAGAAAGTGCTGGGTGACAATGCGGCGTTGCGCAGCGAGATATCCGGCATTGTCGAGACCCCCGTCACCGGGTCCACCGACGTGATAAACCTCATCCAGGTCTTCCAGCGTATCGGCCTCGACCGCATCAAGGCGGCCGTCAAGGCTCCCCTGGAAAGTATCTCCGCCGCGTGCTATTACGGCTGCCTGCTTACCCGTCCGCCCAAGACCGTGGCGTTTGACGACCCGGAAAAGCCCCGTTCCATGGAAACCGTACTGGCCGCGCTCGGCGCCAAAACGGTCGAATGGAACTTTGCCACCGAATGCTGCGGCGCGGGCATGACCATGTCCCGCGAGAAAACCGTGCTGGACCTGTCGAACAAGATTATCGGCAACGCCAAAGCGCACGGGGCCAACTGCCTTGTGGTGGCCTGTCCCATGTGCCACGTCAACCTGGACATGAAACAGGGTGCCGTGGAACAGGCATACGGCGTCAGGCTTGACATGCCGGTGTATTACCTTTCCGACCTGGTGGGCCTTGCCCTGGGTTTGAGTGAACGGGAACTTGCCGTGGACCGGCACTTTGTGCGCGCCGACGTCCACGCCGCCCCCAAAACCGCTGCTGAAAAAGTGTAGGCGGACCGCGCGTTCGTCGAAGGACAGTTTATGGCGAGAATAGGCGTATTTATCTGCTGGTGCGGCGAGAACATCGCCCGGACCGTGGACGTGAAAAAGGCCGCCGCGGAAGTCGAAAAGATTCCCGGCGTGCGCTTTGCCATTGACTACAAGTACATGTGCTCCGACCCCGGCCAGACGATGGTCCGCGACAAGATCATCTCTGAACGGCTTCAGGGCCTGGTCATCGCGTCCTGTTCGCCCCACATGCATCTGAAGACCTTCCGCGCCGCGGCCAAGGCCGCCGGCCTCAACCCGTACCAGGTTGAGATGGCCAACATCCGGGAGCAGTGTTCCTGGGTGCATCAAGACCGCGACGAGGCCACCGCCAAGGCAGTCGAACTCATCCGCCTGGCCGTGGGCAAGGTGCTGCAGGACAAACCGCTGGACGCCATCAGGGTGCCCCTGACCAAGCGCGCGCTGGTGATCGGCGCGGGCGTGGCGGGCATACAGGCGTCGCTGGACATCGCCGATGCGGGCCACGAAGTGGTGCTGGTCGAGCGCGAACCCTCCATCGGCGGCAAGATGGCCGGCCTGTCCGAAACATTCCCCACACTGGACTGTTCGCAGTGCATCCTGACCCCGCGCATGGTGGAGGCGGGCCAGCACCCCAACATCAAACTGTACACGTGGTCCGAAGTGGAGTCCGTCGAGGGCTCGGTGGGCAGTTTCACCGTCACCATACGGAAGAAAGCCCGTTATGTTGACATGTCGAAATGCACGGGCTGCGGCGAATGCTGGAGCAAGTGCCCCATGTCGAAGACGCCGAACGACTTCGACTACAAACTGTCCAACCGCAAGGCCATTTACCTGGCCTTCCCGCAGGCGGTCCCCGCACGGCCGGTCATCGACAAGAATGCCTGCATCCGGCTCAAGACGGGCAAATGCGGCATTTGCGCCAAGGCCTGCGCCGCCGGCGCCATCAACTACGAGGACCAGGACGAACTGGTCACGGAGCAGGTCGGCGCCGTTGTGGTGGCCACCGGCTACAAGCTCTACAGCATCGGGCTGGAACAGGACAACCCGAAATATACCGGCTACGGCGAGTACGGCTACGGCAAATACAAAGACGTGATCAACGCGCTCCAGTTCGAGCGGCTTTCCTCCGCCTCCGGCCCGACCGGCGGCGAGATACTGCGCCCCTCCGACGGCACCGTGCCGAAATCAATCGTGTTTATCGCCTGCGTCGGCTCTCGCGATCCCGCCAAGGGCGTGTCCTACTGTTCCAAAATCTGCTGCATGTACACCGCCAAACACACCATGCTCTACAAGCACAAGGTGCATGAAGGCACGGCCCATGTGTTCTATATGGACATCCGCGCCTTCGGCAAGGGCTACGACGAGTTTGTGCGGCGCGCCATTGAAAAGGACGGCGCAAAGTACTACCGCGGCCGCGTGTCAAAGATTACCGAGGAGAACGGCAAGCTCATCGTGCGCGCCGCCGACACCCTCGCGGGCACGCCCGTGACCATTGAAGCCGATATGGTGGTGCTGGCCTCGGCCATGCTTCCCGCCACCGGCGCAACCGAACTGGCCCAAAAGCTCAAGGTGGGCTACGACGAATACGGGTTCCTCTCCGAGTCGCATCCCAAACTGCGGCCCGTCGAGACCAACTCGGCCGGCGTTTTCATCTGCGGCGCCTGCCACGGTCCCAAGGACATCCCCGATGCGGTGGCCCAGGCCTCCGCGGCGGCCGGCAAGGTGCAGGTGATGTTCGCCCGCAGCGAACTCACCCGCGACCCGGAAATTGCCAGAATCAACGAGCAGAACTGCGCGGCCTGCTATGCCTGCGTGCGCACCTGCCCCTACAATGCCATTGACAAGGCCGAAATCCGCGACCGCCAGGGCAACCTGGTCAAAATGACGGCCCGGGTCAACCCCGGCCTGTGCATGGGCTGCGGCACCTGCGTGTCGGTGTGTCCCTCAAAGAGCGCGGACATTGACGGCTTCAGCGAGTCCCAGATTTACGAAATGATCAAGAACCTGTGACGGGCGCCGGACCATTCCGGTCCCGGCCCGTGCAACGCGCGTAAGGCGGCGAAATGAACGAGACAGACAAGATTTTCTTTGAACCGAAGGTTGTGGCCTATGTGTGCAACTGGTGTACCTATTTGGGGGCGGACCTGGCCGGAACCAACCGGTTGGAATACCCTTCCAATGTGCTTATCGTGCGCCTTCCCTGCACCGGCCGCATCGACTTCAATCTGATCGTCAAGGCCTTTGAAATGGGCGCCGACATGGTGGCAGTTTCCGGGTGCCATCCGGGTGACTGCCATTACACGGCCGGCAACTATCACGCGCGCCGTCGCTGGATTATGTTCCGAGACCTCCTCGACACCCTGGGCATCGACCTGAACCGGGTGCATTTCGCCTGGATTTCCGCCGCGGAAGGCAAGAAATGGGCGGAGTTTTCCGCCGAAATAACCGAAAAGGCACGACAACTCGGTCCTTACCGGGCATACCGTGAAATATGCGAGTAGCCAATGATTGAAGAACGCCAAGACAACCTGCCGCGCACGGCATCAAAACGGCACGGAAGTGTGGGACAGCCGCCCTCGGCTGTCGGCGGCTTGCCACAAGAGCAAAAGAACGACAGGCGAGGGCGCCTGTCCTACATTCTAAGTAGCAACCAATGATTGAAGAACTTCGCCAAACCTGCCGAAAACTGCTTGAGGACGGAACGGTCAACGTGGTCATCGCCTACGGCCAGTCCGATCCCGAAGGCCCCGTGTACCCCATCTTCGTCACCAAGCCCGACGACGCCGAAAAGATCGTCTGGAACAAGCAGTGCTTCGCCAACCTGACCACCTACCTGACCCGAAAAGAGGTCAAGGCGCTGGGCAGGATAGCCGTCCTGGTAAAAGGGTGCGACGCCCGGTCCCTGGTGGTGCTGGAGCAGGAGTCGCAGGTGGACCGCGCCATGGTCCATGTCATCGGATTGGCCTGCGGAGGCGTGGGCGAACCCAATCCCGCCGGAAAATGCACTGTCTGCGAGGTGCATATGCCCCGCGGCACGGACCAAATCATCGGATCCGTGCCTGAAACGGTGTCCGACAGCCAAGACCGCTACGCTGCTGTCGAAGAGTTCATGAAGAAGAGTCCCGAAGAACGGCTCGCCTTCTGGAAGAAAGAATTCGAACGCTGCGTCCGCTGCTATGCGTGCCGCGGCGCGTGCCCCCTGTGCTACTGCAACCAGTGCATTGTCGACAAGAACCGGCCCGTCGCCATCGACACCTCCGCCAGCCTCAAGGGCAATTTTGCATGGAACATCACCCGGGCCTTCCATCTGGCCGGACGCTGCGTCGGCTGCGGTGAATGCACCCGCGTGTGCCCGGCCGGCATCGACCTGCGCCTGTTGAACGAGTCCCTGGCCCGTTCCGCCGAGCGCAATTTCAACTATCGGGCCGGCATGGACCCCGAAACCCCGCCTGTGATCGGCACCTACAACGCCGAGGACAAGGAGAATTTCATACGGTGAGCGACATGATTACCCAGCAGGCCCTGCGCGCGCTGGTCGATGAATGGATCGGCGCGGGCACGAAGGTCGCGGGACCAAGTTATGTAAAGAAGGATTTCTGCCAGTACGTGCCCCTCGCGTCGTCTGCGGAACTGCTTCTCGAAGGCTTCATCCACCCGCGGAACTCCATCAAGGAGTTCTTCTTTCCCAGACATGAAAAGATTTATGAATACGCGCTAAAGGGCCACGAAGTGGAACTGGCGGACATGAGCCCCGCCTCGACGCCGCAGGTCATCATCGCGGCGCGCCCCTGCGACACCGCCGCCGTGGCCATTCTCGACGCCGTGTTCAACTGGGGCGACAAGGACGAGTTCTACACCCGGCGCCGCGATGCGGCCACCATCGTGGCGCTCGCCTGCGTGCAGCATGACAGCCAGTGCTTCTGCACGTCCGTCGGCCTCGGCCCGGACGCGGAAAAGGGCGCCGACGCGATGCTACTGCCCATGGACGGCGGCTTTGAAGTCCGCTGCATCACCGACAAGGGCAGGGCCCTCTTCGCCGGGCGCACGCAAAGCTCCGACAAGACGGCCGTCATCCCCGAAGGCCCCAAGGTAAAGATGTCGCCCGAGCAGGTGCGCAAGGCGCTCGAAGACTACGAGAACCCGCTCTGGAAAACGGCCACGCTGCGCTGCCTGAGCTGCGGCGCCTGTTCCTTCACCTGCCCGACCTGCCACTGTTTCGACATCGTCGACGAGGGCAACGCCCACGGCGGTTGCCGCGCCAAAAACTGGGACAGTTGCCAACTCTGCATGTTCACCAAACACGCCTCGGGCCATAATCCCAGAAATGTGCAGGGACAACGCCAGCGCCAGCGCACCCAGCACAAGTTTCGCATTTATCCGGACAAGTTTGGCGAAGTCCTCTGCACGGGCTGCGGCAACTGCGCCCGCAACTGCCCCGTCAGCCTTGGCGTGCTGGGTACCCTCATTGAACTGTGCGCCGAAATGCCCGAGAGCGTGGGGGAGAGCAAATGAGCAACATCTATATGCCCGACCTCATGGAAGTGGTCGAGGTTAAACAGCACACTGCCGATGTGAAGTCCGTGAAGATTCGGTTTAAAGACGCCGAAAAGCAGAAGAACTTCTCCTTCCGCGTGGGACAGTTCGGCATGTATTCCCTGTTTGGCGAGGGCGAATCCACCTTTAACATCTGCTCCAGTTCCAACTGGAAAGATTCCATCGAGTTCTGCTTCCGCAAGACCGGCAAGGTGACCGACGCCTTCTGGCGGATCGACGAGGGCGACACCATCGGCTTCCGCGGCCCCTACGGCAACAGCTATCCCATGGAGGCGTGGGAGGGCAAGAACCTCATCTTCATCGGCGGCGGCATTGCCATGCCGCCCATCCGCTGCGCCATCTGGTACGCGCTCGAAAACCGCGCCAAGTACGGCAACATCACCGTGGTCTACGGCGCACGCACCACGCGCGACCTTGTCTTCGCCGACGAACTCGACCAATGGGCCGAGTATGACCGAGTCCGCATCATCAAGTGTGTTGATCCCGGCGGCGACACGCCCGAATGGAAAGGCGAGGTCGGCCTGATCCCCAACGTCTTGGCGGCGGCCAATGTCGCAGCGGACAACACCGCCGCGCTCGTCATCGGCCCGCCCATCATGATCAAATTCACGCTCCCCGTGCTCGACAAGATGGGCGTCTCCGCCCCCGACATCTACACCAGCCTCGAAAACCGCATGAAATGCGGTGTCGGCAAATGCGGCCGCTGCAACTGCGGCCCCGTATACGTCTGCAAGGAAGGCCCCATCTTCACCATGGAGCAGCTCAACGCACTGCCCGCCGATTTCTGAGCAAATCGGAACAATAAGAACCGCCGACAAACCGCGCTGGTCCAAACCGCATGGACTGGTCTTCATCTTGGATTGCGGCAGTGTAAACGCCGCCTATTCCCAGCATGCCATGCATTAACGAGCGAAGGCATGGCTTTCACCACCCAATCAGCACCCCACAGCTTGATTATGAGTACTGTGAATCTTGATGACTTCATGTATTGATTGGCGTTCCGCTCAGTTAGGGCACAGTCAAATAACTTGGAAGGAACTAAGATATAGTACCGATATGGATATTGATATCAGAGCGTAATATCTCGTAGAATGAATCTATATTGGACACGATTGATTCACGGCTTACCATTACTCGCGGACAAGTGCTTTTCACATTGAAGTATGTTAGGCAGCGATTCGGAGAGCCGCCAGATTCCGATGCAATCCGGAAATTGTAGTACAACAAGGTCGTATTTTGGTCGGGAGCACTTCAACGGAGTTTGACTTTAACGATGCATCAAGTGATATTTCAGATATAGTCAATCATCATTCAACAGCGGAGGAGCAGATCGATGAATGACGATGATAGAGTCTTACATTCACAAGCATGGAACTTTTTTGAAGTCGTTGCGGCCCAGCGGCTAAAAGTGATCAACTTCTATATAACAATAGCAACCCTTCTTGCGGGTGGACAGTGGGCACTCCTCCAAAGCGCCCAATATAGGAGTTCTGCTGCCGGACTAGGACTACTCCTAACTTTGCTTTCGTTCATATTCTGGAGATGGGACAGGCGCAGTAGCGACCTCATAAAACTAGCCGAGGAGACTCTAAGATACTACGAAGGTCGCCTTACAACCAGCGATACAGGACCCACCAGTCACCTTGCACGGTTATTTCTGCGGGAGCACCAGTTTACAGAAGATAAGAAAAAGAACAAGCTATTCTCTAAGCTGTTTTCATCCTATTACTTCACTTATAGGGTCTGCCTAAACCTTCTCTACACCATGTTTTCACTTATTGGAATTTTCGTGATTTTCCTGTCAATAGTCAACTCTCTGTAGATGTGCCTAGCATCGATGTTTGCTCAAATGAACTCGAACGAGAGAGTTTCTAATACCACGTAATGTCTATGTCGGTGTAACCATGTAGTTGATCAACTCGGTTTGTTTTGCCGTATACTTAACTCACCGACACAATACCCAAAGATGTGGGAAGGCAACTGTGGCAACGGTTGAGACGGTGCTTTTTCACATTAAACAGTTCAAACATGGCCAAAGTACTACTAATAAACTCCCCCCTATTTTCGGAGAAGGTGCCTGATTATGGGGAAGATATATTGCCCCCACTTGGTTTGGGCTATATCGCAACCCAATTACAGATGAAAGGCCACGATGTTGATTTGGTCGATGCCGTTGCCCACAACCTGTCAATCCCGGAACTTCTCAACATCATAGGCGCGTCAAAACCAGATACCGTTGCGCTGAATATTTTCACCACCAATTATGAAATAGTAAAATCTCTCGTTGAACAGATTGGGCACCTTTCCCCGCGAGTGCTTATCGGAGGGCTGTCCACGCGCACCCTATACAAGGATATATTTACATGGAATTCGGTCAACAATATAGATGTTGTATTCGGTGACGGTGAACTAATCACAACCGCAATAGTGTCAGGTACGGAGTCTGAACCGCCATCTGACTTTGCTCCGTGCAGACGCTTCTTCAACGTAAGTAGCAAGTCATGCTATTTTGTAAAAGATATTTCGGAGGTGCCCCTTAATAGGGACTTTCTAGAGAACGAACCCACCAATCATCCCCTCGGATTTAAGGAGGTTAGCATTGTAACCAGTCGAGGCTGCGTCTTCGATTGCGCATTCTGTACGGCAGCGCGCTCACAGAATCTGGAGATGCCTGTTCGGTTAATGAGCGAAAATGCCATTGCAGAGAATCTCTTGGAGATCAAAACACGTTATCCTGGCGTAACACACATTAGGATTCTCGATGACCTATTTCTAGTAAACAGCGCGTCAATGAAGAAAGCAGTGAGAGTTTTTGGGCAGTTTAATTTCAAGTGGCGTGCGATGGCACACATACAAACTTTTATTGGCAATCACGTTTCTGAAGTAAAGGCTTTGAGCGATTCTGGGTGCAGCGAACTCTTTGTAGGGGTGGAGTCAGGCTCTCCCGAAATCCTCAGGAAAATGCACAAAACGGCCGACATCAGTCTGATAAAGCGTAGTCTGCATTCTATAATGGAAGCGGGAATCGGACTTAAGGCCTATTTCATTTTCGGATTTCCGGAAGAAACCAAGGATGATTTCCTCCAAACCTATGAGCTTGCTAAATGCCTGAGAAGTATTGCCTTCGACCTAAATGTAGAGTTTCGAACAGGCGTGTTCAAATTTAGACCGTACCATGGAACAGAAGTTCATGCTGATCTCGTAAACCTCCGAGGTGCTGCGCATGATGCCAAAGCAGTTACTTGGAATCGCAAATTGTCATCATCCGTGGGTAGATGCCACTTTAATTTCGAAAGTGGTAATTACTGCCAGGAAGATCCGGCACTTGTCGATGAGTTTATTTCAAAGACAATGGCGCTGAAGTTCTCTCCCAAAGAACGTTTCGCATGAGGCAAGACCTATTACATAGAGTCCTAGGTTGCTCAAACTGTGCTCTCCACATTAATCAGCGGCCATTAGTTGATACGGCTCGGATTGCAGATGTTTTCTGGGTGGGACTTTCCTCTGTCAAAGTCGATAAAGCAGATTTGGCTCGTCCACTAGCTTCCGACACACGTACCGGTAGTCTGCTGCAGGAAATGGAAGCCCGTCTTTCAAACGTGTCTTTTTACCATACAAACTTGGTTAAGTGCCTACCGGAATCAGGAGGGAGGATACGCTACCCAAGGATCGGTGAGATGCAGTCCTGCTTTCCACATCTTCTGCACGAAATTGAATTATTCTGTCCTCAAGTCGTTTTCTTGCTGGGAAGGCAGGTATCCGACTACGTGTTCAAGCAGTCCAAAGCACCCCTCTGTGTTCTCGAAAAAAACTTCAACTATCGCGCGATTTGGATGCACGGCGTAGCATATGTTCCAATACATCACCCATCCTTTGTTTTGATTTATCGTCGTCGTAGTCTGAATGACTATGTTGATAGAATATGCAAAGTGGTCCGAGATTCACTCAAATGCGTTACGAGTACAGACTGCCAGACACAATTACCTGATGCCCAATTCGACAGTTTCTCCTGACCACAGCTCGGCTCTGCCATCTTCAACCAGCGGTCTTCATGTACCGATCCAATGTGCGGCGTGTTTTGCCTGCGCGTCCGCCCATTTGAGGAAGAGGCGGCAACCTCGCTAAAATACGGCGGGCCTTCCTGCTGATTGCCTGGCATTTTCGGCAGCATGCGCACCTGTGGTAAGGGGTGAGATACTCCCGAGTGGGGTATGAAACTCCTCGCAATTGCAACACGCATCGGAGGATCTGGACATGGGCCGAAGAATGAGACTGTCTGTCCCGGTTGTGGCCACCCTTGCCGCCGCCTTGCTCCTGGCCGTTGCCTGGCCGAACACGGACGCCGCAGCCCAGGCCAGCGCCACGCCGCGCGCGGCGACCTGGGTCACAGACGGCACCGTGTCCACCATCGTGGCCACGCCCACCACCATCTACATCGCCGGCAGGTTCACCCAGGTGGGACCCAGCACCAGCAGCCCCGGTTCTCCTGACTGGCAACCCAGAAACAAAATCGCGGCAATTGACGCCGCCACCGGCCAGGTGACTGCATGGAATCCCAATTGCGATGCCAGTGTCATGGTTTTGTCCCTGGCACTTTCCGGAACCACCCTGTACGTCGGAGGCCTGTACTCCAACATCGGCGGAAAGTCGCGCAACGGCATCGCGGCAGTGGACACCACGACGGGACTCGCCACCGACTGGAATCCCGGAATAACTGACGGCGCTTCAACCGGCCGTGCCTATGACATAAAAGTGTCCGGAAACACCGTGTATGTCGGCGGCCAGTTTGACAGTATCGGTGGCCAGCCGCGAAGCTGCATCGCCGCCCTGAGCGCCACCACGGGCTTGGCCACGGACTGGAACCCCAATGCGGTCAAGAGCTCCTACCCCGCTGTGAACGCCTTGGTGCTGTCCGGTTCAACCGTGTATGTGGGAGGCGCCTTCACCGGCATTGGCGGCAAAGCACGAACCAACATTGCCGCCTTGGACGCCGCGACGGGTACCGCCACCGACTGGGCTCCCGAAACCGACACTGGATCGTATTCTGATGTCAACGCACTTGCGCTGTCCGGGTCGCTCGTGTACGCCGGGGGCGATTTCTCGGGCATCGGCGGAAAGGCACGGAACGGACTCGCCGCGATCGACGCCGCCACGGGCGCGGCCACAGACTGGAATCCGGATGCGGACAATGGGGAGGGACTTGTCACAACCCTGGCGGTGTTGGGAACGACGGTCTTCGCCGGGGGCGGATTCACGACCATGGGCGTAGAAACGCGCAATTTCCTCGCCGCCGTGGACACCGTCACGGGACTCCCAACCGCATGGAATCCCAATGCGGGCAGCTATATCGAAGCTCTGGCCGTGAATGGCACTTCGGTGTACGTGGGCGGTCAGTTTACAACCATCGGCGGCAATTCACGGCCGTATTTTGCAGAGTTTCCCCTGGCAGACACAACACCCCCAACGGGTTCCATCGTCATCAACGGCAACCGCAGCGTCACCAACTCAGTCAATGCAACGCTCTCGCTTGCCTACAGCGACGGAAACGGTTCGGGTGTGGCACAAATGCGCTTCAGCGACGACGGCGCCCATTGGACCGCCTGGGAAAAACCGGCGGCAACGCGCGCATACAGTCTCCCCGTCGGTGACGGATACAAAACGGTGCGCGTTCAGTTCTTGGACAAGGCGAACAACCGTTCTGCCGTCTACAGCGACTACATCCGCCTCGACACCGTCCCGCCCACCGGCGGAATAGTCATCAACGGCGGCGCATCCACCACCGCGTCCTTGTTGGTTACGCTGGGACTGACCTATGCAGACGGCACCGGTTCCGGCGTGTCCCGCATGCGCTTCAGCGACGACGGCGCCCATTGGACCCTATGGGAGACGCCCAAGGGCAGCCGGTCCCATACGCTGCCCGCCGGACTTGGCAACCACACTGTCCGTGTGCAGTATCTCGACGCCGGCAACAACTACTCGCCTGTATACAGCGATTACATCAAGGTGGTGGCCCCTTAAGGGAAAAGAAATGCATCCACCCCGCCCCGGTCGGTATCATGTCGGCCGGGGGTGTTCTTTCTGCGACGAAACCTGGGCCGCGATCCGCGCCGCCTGCTGCTTCACATGGGAGAAGACCATCTTGTACGTCTCGCAATAGGGGTCCTTGGCATCCAGACGCCCGAACGTGGAGAACGCGCGGACGGGGCATCCGCCGTGGCAAAGGGCAAGGTGCTCGCACGCTATGCAATCTGTGTCGGCCATTAGCCTCCCCGGCCGCTCCAGAAAGGCCCTGCGCGCCGGACTCTTCTCCAGCAGTTCGGCAAGCGGTGTCTCCAACACGTTGCCAAAGCGCATCTCCGGATAGCTCGCAACCCAGCAGTCGCACTGGGCCACGTTGCCCGCCGGGTCGATGCAAACGAAGTCGTTCGCGCAGTTGTCCTGGCAAAAGCAGGGGAGACGGCTGCTCCCGGTCATGAAATACTCCAGAAGCTCCGTGCAGGGTCCAACCTTGACCCCCCGCGCGCGTCCCCGTTCGAGCCACAGGTCCGTCAGTCCGACCAGGAATCGGCCCAACGCCCCGGCGTCAAGGGGAAGGTTGCGCTTCACATCGTTGGCCTGGCCGCCGGGGAAGGGCGAGTTTATCTGGAAGGTGCCGATGCCGACCTCATCAATGAGGAACGAGTACAGTGCTTCCGGACCGAGTTCCAGCGTCTCCGCGTTTGGCACGGCAATAACCCCGACCTGAACTCCTTCCTCCATGAGCCTGCGGACGTTCCTTATCCAGCGTTCCGTATAGGCCTCGGGAGTTCCCCCGGGCATGCGCCTGTGCCGGTTCGGAAAATCCATGGACGTGCCGACGCTGTTGTTGAACATGCCGGTGATGACGGGCAGCCATTTCGGTCCATAGGCCAGCAGGTTGGATTGAAGATGGTTGATGGTCCTGCGGTTGCGCGCCCCGGACAGCGCGCAAATAATCCTGTCCGCCTCTTCGACCCATGCCGATGCCAGCGTGAACACCTCGCCGCCCTGCCAATGCAGGTGCAGCGTGCCCATCCTGCGCGCATCCATGAAATCGAGCACCCGGCTGAAGACTGCGGTAAAGTCTTCCAGCGAGATCGGCGGCGCGCTCCGGTCTTCAAAACAGTAGTCACAGCGGGCGTCGCATTCAAGCGTGGGCAGAAAAATGAGCGAAAAATCACCTCTATTCACCGCTTTCGGCCCCCATTGCTTTCGTGTGCTCCGCAATGTCACCTTTCAAATCGTGAACCGCGCCCAGAACACGCCCAAGCAATTCCCTGACCCCGTCGCACCGGTACGCGGGATTGGGCCACTTGAAATAGCCGCCGCAGTGGGCCCGGAAAGGACAGGACCCGCACTCGGCATGCGCCGACAACCGCTCCCCGTTGCATGCGCCGTCCGCCGTCAGCAGTTCATCCAGTGAACACTGGGCCAAACGTCCGGGCGGCGTCTCACGGCCGTCGTCGGTAAGATACCGGAACGTGGCGGGGTCTTCCTCCTGAATGTCCCACAACGTAATCGGCACGTCATGAAAAACCGCCGTCAGAAGCGTGTGAAAAAACTCGATGGGCTCTGTCACGCCCTCCCCGTGCAGATAGAACGCCAATGCGTCCAAGAGTTCCGCCACCGCCCCCGGCCCGGGTTGACCCACTTCCAATTTCACGGCGCAGTGCAGCGAGGCCGCAACACGCACCGCCTTGAGAAAACCGGGGCAAACCTTGATTGATACCCGGACGGGACATACCCGCACAAGATCAGAAAGCCGGTAAAGCAGCGGGATCGCCGTCCCGGGGTCCTGCACGACAACTTCCACGGGACCAGCCTTTTCCGCATCTATCAACGGCCTCAAATCGGCCGCGGGATCCAGTATCTGAAGACAGATGATTTGCTCCGCTCCGTGCTCCCGGAGCCTGGACATGGCTGAGACAAGGTCTGCCGTACGCAGCACCGTGGGACCTTTTCGGCGAGCCGCAATCAGGCTCTCTGGAATGTTGACCGTTGTCATCTTCTCTACTGCACGCTCCCTCGGTATAAATTATGCGCAGGAAGCAAAGAAAAACCGTCCCCGGCCCGCATCGCTTCCTGCGCAAAGAAAACTCTCCGGCGGCAAGATCAGCGCCAGTTGACCCAGTCATAGCCGTTGTTGTACCAGTCGTAGCCGTTGTTGTACCAGTCGTAGCCGTTGAACCATGCGCCGCTGTTGATCCAGACACCCCCCCCGTTAACCCAGCCGCCGCCGTTGATCCAACCGCCCGCGCCGCCGTTGGCCCATGCGCCGCCGCCGCCCCGGTTGTTCGCCCATGCGCCGCCGCCGTTGCCATTGGCCCAGGTACCGCCGTGCCCGCCACCGCCGTTCGCCCAACCGCCCGCAGTACCGCCGCCGCCGCGCGAGACGCCGCCGCCCGCACGCGCTCCACCGCCACCACCGCCGCCGCCACCGCCCCGGGCAGCATCCGCCTCCTGCGAAAGCAGCGTGCCCGCCGCCACCGCGGCCACTATGGCCTTGGACCAGCCTTTCGCGGCCAGCAGAAATTCGCGGCGGCTCTGCGCGTTATCTTCCCCGGGAAGGCTTCCCTCTTCCGGAACTTGCCTGTCATCGTTCATAATCCATGTCTCCTGTAGTCGATGTCTTTCGCATGCGCCCAAACGGATCAGGACTTCTTGTCCAACAGCAAGAGCCGCGAGAAATGCATGCAAACGACACGCCATTCGCCGCCCTGTTTTTCCATGACCAGCGAGAGGTTCAACTGAAACTCATTGTCTCCGGATGCATTGCTCTGCTTTGCCGTCAGTATACCGGCCAACCAGGCCGTGTCACCGTACTGCTTCGCCGACAGCAGTTTTCGTTCCGTGGTCTCCTTCTTGATGCTGGCGAAAAACGCATTGTGCGCGGCCCGGATAGCCTCCCTGCCCAGCCACGTCTCGTTGTCCCCCGTGCCCATCATGATCGTCTTCGGGTCGTCGGCGAATATCTTCATGACCCCTTCAATATCCTTGACCTGGAAGGCGTCCGCATAGGCATGCATGACTTTGCCTATTCCCTCCGCATCCTGCAAACCCGACTTGGGATCGGCTGCGGGAGGGGCAGTTGCCGCAGCGGGGGGCGCGGCGGCAGGCTGGGCCCCCGCGGCAAGGTGACAAATGCAAACTCCACCGGCGACCAGCGCCAGTCCGACAACCACTCTCACAGTCTTGCCTGCCGTCATCACTGTAGACCTCCTTGTTGGCGCCGATGCCCAGCAATCCCAAGGCTCCGCAGCCCGGTGCTTTCGCATCGGCATTTGCTGTTTAGTCCCGGTGTCCCGCGCCGCAATCCGACTCCGCCAAGAAGACACCGGCGCAGACACGCCTTCCGGAATGTCTCCGCCGCAGTCCGCCTGTGTTTCGCAGACGCATCGGCACCACGGAAAGAATAGCACGACTACACCCCGCGCACCACAAACAAAAAATGGCTGCCTGTCCGTCACTTCGCCGCAGGCAACAACTCCCTGGCTGTCTTGGCAAGATTGATGAACTCTGCACGGTATCCGTCCGGGTCTTCACCTTTTCCCCGGCGCGCCAGTTCCAGCACCAGGTCCATGGTGGCGTCCCCGGCAAAATCGGACTTCCGCAGCAGCATGCCAAACGCGGCCACAGCCGCCGCAAACTGGAAGTCCTTGTCCGGTTCAGCGCTGACAACAGCCTTCACCGGCACATCCTGCGTGCGCACGCTCTCGGTCTTGTCCGGCTGCTTATAGCGCAGCTTCACGGTCATCAGTTCGTCCGATGCGTCGGCCTTTGCCGGTGCCGGTTTCAAATCGAGCGAATTGTCTTGGTACTTGAGCGCATCCACCCTGGGGTCCGCGTTCGGGTCGCCGGGAGGCGCGATTTCATAAAGGGCGGTCACGGTGTGTCCAGCACCTATTTCACCGGCATCCTTGCGGTCGTCGTTGAAGTCCTTGGCCTCCAGCATGCGGTTCTCATATCCAATCAGGCGGTAGGAGCCAACCCGCGCGGGGTTGAATTCCACTTGTATTTTGACGTCCTTCGCCACGGTGAGCAGTGTTCCCGAGGCCTGCTCCAACAGCACCTTGCGCGCCTCGTGGAAGGTGTCGATATAGGCGTACTGACCGTTGCCCTTGTCGGCCAGCGATTCAAGGCGGCTGTCCTGCAGGTTGCCCTGGCCAAAACCCAGCACGCTCAGAAACACGCCCGACTTGGCCTCATCCTGCATCATCTTCACCAGCGTGTCCGTGTCGCTTACGCCCACGTTAAAGTCGCCGTCGGTCGCCAGCAGCACCCGGTTGATGCCGTTCTTCACGAAGTAACGCCGGGCCAGGTCATAAGCCAATTGGATGCCGCCCTCGCCGTTGGTGGAACCGCCGGCCTGCAGCGATTCAATGACGGACAGAACGCGCGTCTTTTCCTTTCCGGTCCCCGCTTCCAGCGCCACACCGGCCGAGCCCGCATAGGTGACAATGCTGATCTGGTCGTCGTCGCGGGTGTTCTCGGCGAGTAGTTTCATCCCGCGCTTGAGCAGCGGCAGCTTGTTCTCGTCCGCCATCGACCCGGACACGTCAATGAGAAACACCAGGTTCGCCGCGGGGCGTTTGCTGGTGTCCACCTCTTTCGCCTTTAGTCCGATGCGCACCAGCAGGTGCTTCGTGTTCCAGGGACAGGGCTGCACTTCGGTCGCCACCCTGAACGGCGTCCCGTCGGTCGGCTCGGGATAGTTGTATCGGAAGTAGTTGACCAGTTCCTCGACCCGCACCGCATCACGCGGCGGCACCTGGCCGTCACCCAGGAAACGGCGCACGTTCGCATAGGATGCCGAATCCACATCCACACCGAAGGTGGAAAGGGGCGCGTCCTGAGGCCGCGTGTAGGGATTCTCGTCGCTGCCCTTGTAGGATTCCCCACTGGGCGGCACGGGCTGCGGCGGGTAAATGACCGTTGCGGGCACGCCCGGGGCCGGGGTTTGGGGAGCGAACCGCATCGCGGACTGATCAACTTGGGGAGTGCCAGGCGCACCGCCCTTCATGATATTGATGAGTGCAGGTTTCGACGCCGGGGCCGGCGCTTCGGCCATTTTGGCGGCGGGCATGGGTGCCACCCTCATCTTCGCCGGCTCGGGCTTTGACGGTGCCGTCTTTTCAGACTTCGCCGGAGAGACGGACGTTGCCGCCTTGCCCGCGCAGCCCGGCCCCAGCAGAACCAGTCCCATCAGGGCAAGCACTATCAACACCACGCCCTTCCACATTTCCCGCGTTGCCGCCATGATCCCGTCCTCCTGAATGGTTGCCCCCGGCCCGTCCGCCGCTCCGGCACCGGAGCCGTCTTTCGTGGCCGCACGCAATGTAATCACCGGGCGTGCAAAAGGGTTCCAGGGTTTGGAAAACAACACTGCAAGATGATACCGTAAAAGGCGGAACAAAACGGGCCCCGGCAGTACACGGGCAGCACACGGAAACAGCATTCCCGCCGGACGGCACGATTTGAGAAACTTCGGGCAAGAGATATGGAAAAAGAAACCGGCATTCCCATTCATCACCGCACCAAAAAACGGACCGAGTTCGGTCCCACCACCCGCAAGATCGGACATATTCTCCTCAGGCTGATTGGCTGGCGGCTCGTGGGCAAACATCCCGGCGTGGACAAGTGTGTCATTGCCTGCGCACCCCACACCTCCAACTGGGATTTCCCCCTGACCTTCATCGCCGCCATGGCGCTGGGTCTGCCGAGCG
>CAZOMH010000005.1:0-24071 GCA_964580415.1 uncultured Nitrospirales bacterium | reverse complement strand
CATGAACATCGGCTATACGCGGACACATGCCGCCAATAGGACACTCGCCCTGATCCCCGTTCTCACAAACTGCACATTGGTTGCCAACCATGCATCTCGCGGCGGAGGCGGGTTGTGCGACTTTTCCTCATCTCCGAGAATAAAAAACTGCATCCTTTGGGGTGACGCGGCCTCGTATGGGAAGGAGATATACAGCTCGTCATCCGCAGAGGAAGCAACCTATTCCTGCATACAGGGCGGCTTCTTCGGTGAAGCCAATATCGATTCTGACCCTCTATTCGTGGACGGAGGCAACGGCGGCAGCGTGAGACTCCGCGATGACTCGCCATGCATAGACACCGCCGCGGTGGCGGATGCTCCCGCCACGGATTATATCGGACGTCCCCGTCCCCAAGGATCCGGAACAGACATGGGTGCCTATGAAGGGGGATGGACGGCTGAGATTATGACGCTTTCCATCGAGACAGTGCCGCCCGAGGGCGGGCAGACGGCACCTCCGGCGGGAACGCACCATTATGTGCGCGGTGAATCCGCAACGATAAAGGTCTGTCCGACGGGCATGCGCTTTACGGGATGGTCGGGCCAGGTCAGTGGCCCGGAAAAGCAGATAAGCGTGGCCATGGATGGCGACAAGACGGTGACGGCAAACTTTTCGCCGAATATTGCACGTGTGGACGGGGGCAATGTGGCCGGACCCTGGGACGGCAGTTCTTGGGCGACAGCGTTCCGGGATATTCAGTCCGCGGTTGCCGCCGTGTCCGCGGAAAGCGGCGAAGTCTGGGTGGTCGGCGGCATTTACACCGCTGCCGCAACGCCCGTGCTGACGATGGAGCCGCAAGTGGCCGTGTATGGCGGCTTTGCCGGCGGCGAGGATGCCCGGGACCAGCGCAACTGGGCGGTCCACACCACCATCATAGACGGGGAAGGCGCGCGGCAATGCGTTGTTGGTGCGGACGATGCCACACTTGACGGATGCACGGTCATGAGCGGCGCGGGGAACAACGGCGGCGGCGTATACAACTACAGCGCCTCGCCGGTGTTCAGGAATTGCATCTTCACGGCGAACAACGCCTCCGCCTTCGGCGGTGCGGTGTACGACAATTACGCCTCACCGGTATTCATGAACTGTGTGTTCGCCGGCAATGAAGCGAACACTTCCGGCGGTGCGCTGTACAATACCAACGCATCACCGGTGCTGATGAACTGCACGTTTGCTGGAAATACGGCCCAGTACGGCGGCGCGGTGTACAGCATTTACAATTCCAACTGCACGCTGACCAACTGCATTCTCTGGGGTGACACGGCGGCAAGCGAGCCGGAAATCTACGGTTCGCCATCGAAGTACACGACAACCTACTGCTGCGTTAAAGGCGGGGCCACGGGTCCGGGCAACATTAGCGCCGACCCCCTTTTCCTTGGCGCGGACAGCGGCGGCAGTGTGCAGCTCCGCGAAGGTTCGCCGTGCATTGACTCGGGCACGCTGACTGGAGCGCCTGCAACAGACCTGCCCGGCCGTGCCCGCCCGCAGGGCGCGGGCATCGACATGGGCGCCTATGAAGGTGGACGGGCTGCGGCTGACATCGTCAGCCTTACCGTGCAGGTATCGCCTTCTGATGGCGGAGAAACAACGCCTCAAGCGGGAACGTATTACTATGGCCAGGGTGAGACTGCTGTTCTGGAGGTCCGGCCGACGCGCATGCGGTTTGTCGGCTGGTCAGGTGCGGTCACGGGCATGATGCAGCGAATCTGTGTGTCCATGGATACGGACAAGACGGTGACCGCCAATTTCTTGCCCGCTATTTTCTACGTAAACCTTGCCAACACGGGAGGTCCTTGGGATGGCCGTTCCTGGGCCACGGCCTTTCGCGATGTGCAGTCCGGTGTCGACGCGGCATATGTGGTCGCCGGAGAGGTATGGGTGGCCGGGGGGACCTACACCGCCGCCATCTACCCCGTATTGGAAATGAGGCCCGGGATTCCCGTGTACGGCGGTTTCGCCGGCACTGAAACCGAGCGCGAACAACGTGACTGGACAAGCCATGTCACGACCCTTGACGGGCAGAACGCGGGTCGATGCATTGTTGGTGGCGATGGGTCCACCCTCGACGGACTCATCGTGACGCGCGGCCTCGGCAATCCTCACGGTGGTGGAATTTACAACAGTGGGGGTTCTGCCAATTTTGTCAATTGCTCATTTGTCGGAAACCGTGCCCCCTGGGGCGGCAATGGTGGCGGAATGTACAACGACGATGCCGCGACAGTGCTGATGAACTGCACATTCTCCGGAAACAGCACCAATGGCGGCGGCTACGGCGGCGGCATGTACAACCGCAAGGGCACGACGGTGCTGATGAACTGCACATTCTCCGGAAACAGCACCAATGACGGCGGCGGCGGCGGCGGAATCAGCAATTACTACACGAAGCCGACGTTGACAAACTGCATATTCTCAAGGAACAAGTCCAGTTTCGGCGGAGGAGTGAGCAATGAGTATTCCACGCTGGCAGAATTAACGAACTGCACCTTTTACGGAAACACCGCCTATGACGGCGGCGGGATGAACATTCACGATGACTGGGCAGGATTAACGAACTGCACATTCACCGGAAACAGTGCGATTCTTCGGGGGGGCGCGATAGACTGTTTTGCCGATACGGCGATTCTGTCAAACTGCGTCTTTATCGGCAACACGGTTAAGGCGGGTTATGAAAGCGCGGGCGGCGGTATTCATATCTGGCATTGCTCACCACAATTGATGAATTGCACCTTTTCCGGCAATAGCTCCGATTTCGAGGGCGGCGCTGTCTATGGCCATTATTATTCGGCGCCCCAGTTGACGAACTGCATCCTCTGGGGCGATGCCGCGCCGTCAAACCCGGAAATTGGCGTTGACAGCTCTTCCACGATGGCCGTAACGTACTCGTGTGTGGAGGGTGGTCTCGCGGGTCTGGGCAATTTCTACGCGGACCCGGAATTTGTTCAGGATTCCACTGGAAACGTGCAGTTGAAGGCCGATTCTCCGTGCATCGACTCGGGCACCGCTGTGGGTGCGCCCTCCGGGGATATGCTCGGCATCGCCCGGCCCCAAGGCAACGGTGTGGACGTCGGCGCCTATGAGACTCCCTACTTGGGGGCGCTGGCGGTCCCTGATGTGGTGGGCCAGACGCAGCAACAGGCCGTGGCGTCTCTGGCGGGCTGGACCTTTTCCGTTGGAACGGTGTCGCAGGAATACAGTCGTTCCATCCCCTCGGGGTGTGTGATTCAACAGGCCCCGGTCGTTGGAACCATGGTGGCGCCGCGCTCAAAGGTGAATTTAACGGTCAGTCAGGGGCCGCGCCCCTTTGCGGTTTCTTATGTGGCGTCACCCCCCGGAAGCGGTGCCGTGAACGGCCCTGCCACCATTCTGGACACGGTGGGAACGGCGTTCCTTACGGTCACCCCGGCGCAGGGATACATGTTTGCATCGTTATCCGTCTCGAACGGGAATATCGGAAATGCTCCTTATTGCTTGAGCAATGTGACGGGAGACACGGTCGTAACTGCGACATTCCAGCCACTCGCGAACAGCGTGGCATACATTGCAAGCCCCGCTACGGGAGGCGTGGTGTCCGGTCCTGCATCAATCTTGACAGGCCAAACCGCCACGGTTGTCGCAACGGCAAATCCCGGATACACGCTGGCCGCTTTTCATTCGGACAGTGGTGCTGTGTCGCAGACTTCGCCTTATATCCTCTCGAATGTGACGGCGGACACAAGCGTCACGGCGGTGTTTACCGCAAATGACAACAGGGTGACCTGTGTCGCTGCCCCGTCCGGGTGGGGTTCGCTGACGGCACCAGTTACGATACGCACCGGTGACAGTGCTCCAATCACGGTCACACCCGGACCCGGGTATCATGTCGTCAGCGTGACTGTTTCAAACGGTGTGGTCACAGGAACGGCGCCCTATATCCTTTCAAACGTGACGGACAAAACGACGGTGACGGCTGTCTTCGCGGCGAATGAAAATGGGTTGACTTACCTTGCCGAACCGGTCGAAGGTGGTGCCGTGACGGGGCCGCCGACCATATGGAGCGGGGATACGGCAACGCTTACGGCAACCCCCAACAAGGGGTATCATGTTGCCGGCGTGACCGCCTCCAACGGCAGTGTTACCGCAACCGCACCATATGCGTTGTCAAACGTGACGGGAGACGCGGCCATAACCGCGAGATTTGCCGCCAACAGCAATCCGGTCGCTTACCTGGCAAGCCCGGTTGAGGGCGGGTCCATCAGCGGTCCGGGAACGGTGTTGACCGGCGGCACGGCAACGATTGCCGCAACGCCGAATCCGGGATACACGCTGTCCTCTGTGACGGCGAGCAACGGCAGCATTACGGCGTCGGCACCGCATGTACTGTCCGGTGTGACGGAGAATGTCACGGTGACCGCGACTTTTACGGCCGACAGCCATGCTGTCGCCTATGCGGCCAGTCCGGCGGCCGGCGGAGCAGTTTCGGGACCGGCGGCGCTTGCCACCGGCGCCTCGACGACGCTGGCGGTGACACCGAAACCGGGTTATCATGTTGAAACGGTTGCCGTCATAAACGGCAGTGTCACACCGGTTGCGCCCTACATGCTTTCCGGTGTCACTGCGGACACCACGGTGACGGCCACTTTTGCCGCAAACATCAACCGGGTGACCTATGCCGCGAATCCGTCCGGGGGCGGAACCGTGGCGGGGCCGGAAACGCTGCCTACGGATGACACAGCCGTCGTCACCGTTACCCCAAGCCCGCAATATGTGCTGCTCTCGCTGACTGCATCGACGGGTCTGATTACACCGACCGCGCCCCACGTGCTTTCCGGCGTCACCGAAGACACAACGGTTACCGCCACTTTTGCGCGGCAACGGGTGACGGTGCCCGACGTGACGGGCCAGACCCAGACCGCCGCAACTGCGGCGTTCACAGACGCGGGACTGGTCCTGGGCGCGGTGACACAGGTGTGCAGTGCGACGGTGCCTGCGGGCAGTGTCGTCACGCAAGACCCGGCGGCGGGGACGGAGGTTGCCCCCGGCAGCCAAATCAATCTTGCCGTGAGCCAAGGCCCGGAACCCGCCGAGGGAGAAGGTGAGGGCGAAGTCGAGGGCGAAACACCCCAACAGGTGGCCGTACCGGACGTTTCGGGCATATCGTCCGATCAGGCGCAAACCGCGTTGATCGCGGCAGGCCTGGTGGTTTCGATTACGGAGGAGAACAACGACGATATTCCGGCGGGACAGGTGGTCCGCCAGGAACCGGCGGCAGGCACACAGGTTACAGCCGGCACCCGGATCAACCTGATCGTGTCCTCCGGCCCCGAAGACACCGGTTGCGGTTGTGCGGGATGCGGCGGCAAGAGCGCGATCACCGTGGATAAAATGAAGAGGACCTTCGGCGGTCTCTTTTTGTCGGCTATGACGGGGAGGAAGATATAGGCCTGCTTCCCCCGGACCCCAAAAGGGAGCCCCCCCCCGCTCCGGCGTGTCGCCTTGCGCGGCTTGCCGGAGCGTTTCTTCTTGCGTTGGACGGCGAATTATTCGTGTAATATCCGTGTTGCATGAGCAGTATAATTGGCGCGATCAAACGCATGGGGATGTCATGAAAAAACACACGCTTATTCTTGCCTTGCTGGCATGGTCATTCGCGGCCTTTTCGGCGCACGCCCTGGACACGTACCTGACCATTTTTGAGAGCACCTATTCCCAGGCAAAGCACTCCCGGATAGACAGTTGCACGTTGTGCCATGGTTCGGGAACGGACCGGAACAGTTTCGGCGCGGCCTTTGCCGCTGCCGGACACAGTTTCAAGGGTGTTGAGAGCGCCGATTCGGATGCCGACGGATACACCAATCTGGTGGAGATAGCCGCATTCACTTTTCCCGGCAACGCGGCAGACAAGCCGGTCGGCATGGTGCAGGTGTCGCTGGAACCGCTGGGGGCGAGGACGGCAGGCGCCCAGTGGCGGCTGGGACCGGCCGGCGCTTACCAGAGCGGCGGAGTCCTGCTGAAAGACGTTCCTGTGGGTTCGCAAACGGTTCAGTTTGAAGCGGTCACCGGATGGACCGCGCCCGCGGACCAGCAGGTCACCGTGTTGGCCAACCAGATCATCAATGTCACGGGAACCTACACGCCGGTGCAGATAACCATTCCCAATGTGGTCGGCCTGGGTCAGGCCGCCGCCTCCGCGGCGCTGACTGCCGCCAGCCTGACAGTGGGCGTTATCACCCAGGAGTACAGCGCCACCATCCCCTCGGGACAGGTTATCAGCCAGGCGCCCGCGGCAGGGTCGGTGGCGGCGGGCGGATCGGCGGTGTCCCTGAAAGTGTCCAAGGGGCCGCAGCCGGTGACGGTGCCCAATGTCGCCGGTCAGACACAGGCTGACGCGACCGCCGCAATTATCGCCGCCGGTCTGGTGGCGGGCGCGATCACGCAGCGGCATGACGCATCTGTTCCCGACGGAATCGTTATCTCGCAAACACCAGCGGCAGGGGCCGCGGCCAGTCCCGGTTCTGCGGTCGGCCTGCTTCTGTCGCTGGGGCCCGGCCTGGTGACCGTGCCCGATGTCACCGGCCAGACGCAGTCCGCGGCTACCACCGTCATCGTCAGCGCGGGCCTGGTGCCGGGCGGGGTCACGGAGGAATACAGCGCGGCGGTTGCCGCAGGCCGCGTGTCCGCCCAAACCCCCGCCGCGAATATGCAGGCGGATGCGGGCACGGCGGTTGCACTGGTGCTGTCCAAGGGGCCGGAGCCTGTGCCCGTGCCGGACGTGGTTGGTTTGACCCAAGACGCGGCAACTACGGCGATTACCGCCGCGGGCCTGGCCGTGGGCCAGGTCAACGAGGCCGCCGACGATACCGTGCCGTCCGGATCGGTTGTCAGTCAGACACCCGCCGCGGGCACGCTGGCGGTGCCGTCCTCACTGGTGACTTTGATCGTGTCTTCCGGCCCGTCGGGCAGCGGATGCGCGTGCCTGAGCGGTCAAAAAGGAGCGTTCTCTCTTGAAGACATCCGAGCGGCGCTCGGCGACCTCTTTTTGGTCGGACTCAGTCTGTTGACATTGCGGGCGGCGGCGCGCCGAGAATTTTGAGACGGTATTGCGCCGCCGGAAATGGAAGGCTTTATTTCACGAATCTCCGGATTAAAAGCATGGCCGGGCGGTGTTTGACTGAAACACAAAGATTGAGCGGTTTCGAACGCGTGCAAAAGACCAGCCCGGGCGCCTGTCAAGAAGGAAGCCGCTTGTGTGGCGTGACATTAAAAGGTCCGGGCGGTATTGATGCATGCGGGTAAAATGGACGCAACGCGAACGGTCAGCGATTGCTGTGGATTCATGCGCCGGCTGGTCGCAACCCAAAGGAAGCAGTACATGAAGAAGAGTTCTTGGTGCCTTTTGTTTTTGTTGGCATGCGTCTTTGCCCTCCCTGTTTACGCGACCAGCAGCTACAAATCCGCTTTTGAAGCCGCCTATCCCGCGGCGGCAGGTTCGCGTATTGATGCATGCGCGCTGTGCCACAGCTCGGTTCCCGCCAGAAACAGTTACGGTGAAGCGTTTAAGAGCGCCGGTTTTGATTTCAAGGCGATTGAGGCGGCCGACTCCGACGGGGACGGATTTGCAAACCTTGCAGAGATAACCGCGCTCACGTTTCCCGGAACCGCCGCGGACAATCCCAACGCCACCTCCGACCCCCAGTCCACCGGATGCGCCGGATTAAGCTGCCAGAAGGGTGCATTCTCGCTGGACAGCATTACAAGCATGCTGGGCGACATTTTCCTGGTTGGGCTCAGCCTGATAACACTGCAGGTGATGGCCGGACGAAAAATGTAAGACCGCGCCAAAAGGCGGAGATTGAAACACGCGCTCCGGCGCCCACAACAAAGGGGGTGCCGGAGCGCGACGTTTTTTGCGCCCCACCGAATCGTCACCCTCCCGACGAACCGGCCGCACAGTACGGGAAAGTACGTACTTTAAGGAGGCCGCATCCCGAACAGACCCGAAGAAATCCCTGAGGCCGGCACCGTAAAGTCACGGGTACAATTCGGTTGACCCTGACACCGAAAACGAAATGCACCAATAAAAGGAGAAATATATGCGATTGCGTGTGCTATTAGTGGCAGCGTTACTGGCAGGATTCTGTACTGTTCCGGCACAGGCCAGCGGCACTTGGATGGCCGCATTTGAAAGCCAGTATCCCGCGGCAGCGGGAACGCGCATCGACGACTGTCTTTTGTGTCACACCGTCAGCGGCAGGTCCGCGCGAAACGTCTACGGCACGGCATACGGGAACGCCAGTCACAATTTCACGACGGTTGAAAACTTGGACAGCGACGGGGACGGGTTCACAAACCTGGCAGAAATCACCGCGCTCACATTCCCGGGCAACGCCGCGGATCACCCTGCCGTTGCGGCGGTGGGTTCCCTTACCGTGACAATTTCTCCGGCTGCCGCCGTGACCGCCGGAGCGCAATGGCGGGTGGGACCGGGCGGCGCTTATCAAAGCAGCGGCGCCACGGTTGCCAGTCTCGCCACCGGAACGCAGACAGTGCAGTTTAAGGCGATTACGGGATGGACGGCACCGGCCGACCAGACAGTGACGATCACCGCCAGTGTAACCACCAGCGCAACGGGCACCTACACGCAAATGATGGTTTCGGTGCCCAATGTGGTGGGCATGGCGCAGGCCGCGGCGGGCACGTCGATCACCGGTGCGGGACTGGTCGTCGGGGCCATCACCCAGCAAAACAGTCCGACGGTGCCCATTGGCAGCGTCATTTCCCAGACACCCACCGCCGACAGTTCCGTCGTCCCCGGATCGGCGGTCGCACTTGTTGTCTCGCTCGGTCCCGCGCAGGTATCCGTGCCCGGCGTGGTGGGCCAGACGCAGTCTGCGGCAACCAGCGCGATTACCGGTGTCGGCCTGACTGTGGGGACCGTTACCCAGCAAAACAGTGCGACGGTCCCCGCCGGAGCGGTTATCTCCCAGAACCCTGCGGCGGGAACGACGGTGAATTCCGGGACAGCCGTGGCATTGCTGGTGTCACTTGGTCCCGTGCAGGTTTCCGTGCCCGATGTGGTGGGCTCAACCGAGGCGGCGGCCGGTACGGCCATCACCGGCGCGGGACTTATTGTGGGCACCGTTTCACAGCAGTACAACGCAACAGTTCCAGCGGGCAACGTTGCTTCCCAACTGCCCGCGGCGGGCGCTTCGGCAGACCTGGGTTCGGCCGTATCACTGGTGATCTCGCTCGGGCCGGGTCTGGTAACCGTTCCGGACGTGGTGGGCATGACGCAAACGGCGGCAACCTCGGCAATCACCGCGGCGGGTCTCGTCGTGGGTACGGTCACGCAGCAGTACAGCGCCACCGTGCCCAACGGAACGGTCATTTCACAGGCACCAACAGCAGGCGGCCAGGCGGCCGCAAGCACAGCGGTTGCACTGGTGGTCTCACAGGGTCCGCAGCCGGTCACCGTGCCGAATGTCGTCGGTGAGACGCAGGCCGCCGCATCAACCGCAATTACCGGTGCAACGCTTGCCGTCGGCGCAGTCACCCAGTCCTACAGCGCGACGGTCGCTTCGGGAACGGTGATATCACAAAGCCCGGCGGGCGGCGCTACCGTCCTTCCGGGCTCCGCCGTGGACCTCGTCGTGTCGAAGGGTCCGGCACCACTGAACGTTCCCGACGTTGTTGGCCAAACCCAGGCTGCTGCCAGCGCGGCGATAACGGGCGCGGGTCTGATCGTGGGAACGGTTACCCAGGAACACAGCGCGACAGTTGCTTCGGGCAGCGTCATTTCGCAAACCCCCGCGGCCGGCACGGCCACAAGCTTGGGCGCGGCGGTGTCACTGGTGGTTTCGCAGGGTCCCGCCCCAGTTACTGTTCCGGACCTTGTTGGCCAGGACCAGTCGTCAGCCGCAGCCTCGATTGCCGGTGCGGGTCTGACTGTGGGCACCGTAACCCAGGAATACAGTGCCACCGTACCCTCTGGAACGGTGATTTCCCAAACTCCCGCTGCGGGCACAACGGCAAGCGCGGGTTCGGCCGTGGCGCTGGTGGTGTCCCAGGGTTCAGAACCCCAGCCGGTGTCGGTGCCGAATGTTGTGGGCCTGACGCAGGACGCGGCGACCATTGCCATCAACACCCTGGGGCTTGGTGTGGGAACTATCTCCGAAGAGTCGAGTGACACGGTTCCGGCGGGAGAAATCATCCGTCAGAATCCGGCTGCAGGCACACAAGTGTCAACCGGGTCGTCGGTGGAACTGGTCGTATCGTCCGGTCCGGAATCCTCGGGCTGCGCCGGTCTGGGTTGCCAGAAAAGCGTTCTCTCGTCGGGCGGTGTTCTCAAGGTGCTCGGAGACCTCTTTATGGGGGGACTGAGTCTAATGACACTCCTGGTCATGGCGGAACGAAAGATGTAGTACAACGGGCCACTCCCTGAAGTTTGCCTATCGCGCTCCGGAGCCTGAAACAGCGGGCATGCCGGAGCGCGATCCGTTTTTGGCATCTCTTCTCGGCGCCTATTCAAGAGCAGGCTGCTTACGTGGTTATCCGCAAAGATTCCCACGAAGAATCCGCACAATACCCTGAGGCCAGCACGGCAAAGCGGCGGGTAGAATTCGAACGCCATGACGTGATGCGAAAGAAAGACACTTCGGCAGCCAACCTAAAGGAGCCAAATATGCGAGTGCGTCTATTGGTAACTGCGTTCCTGCTGGCATGCGCTGCGGCCATACCGGCCCGTGCAAACGATACGTGGATGGCCGCGTTTGAAAGCCAGTATCCCGCGGCGGCGGGAACGCGCATCGACGACTGTCTCCTGTGCCATACCGTCAGCGGCAGGTCCGCGCGAAATGTCTACGGCACGGCATACGGGAATGCCAGTCACAATTTCACGACGATTGAAAACCTGGACAGCGATGGGGACGGGTCCACGAACCTGGCAGAAATCACGGCGCTCACTTTCCCCGGCAATGCAACGGACAAACCCACCGCGGCCACGGGGTCGCTAACGGTGACGATTTCGCCGGCCGGTGCGGTGACCGCGGGCGCGCAGTGGCGCGTGGGAACCACGGGCACCTATCAGAACAGCGGGACGACGCTGGGCGGCCTGGCGGTCGGCGCAGCCACGGTCCAGTTCAAGGCGGTTAGCGGCTGGACCGCCCCTGGAGATCAGTCCGTCACCATTACCGCAGGCGGCACGGCCTCCACCTCGGGCACCTACACACAGATATTGGTCGCCGTTCCGAATGTGATTGGCCAGACCCAGGCAGCAGCCTCCACGCAGATTGTGGGCGCCAATCTCGTGGTCGGCACAATTACGCAGACCTACAGCGCGACCGTTCCCTCCGGTACGGTCATCAGCCAGACACCGTCGGCAGGCAGCTCCGTGAGTCCCGGTTCGGCGGTGCTGCTCACCGTGTCCAGGGGCGTGCAGCCCGTGATTACCGGTTCCGTCATCATCAACAAGGGTGCCATGTCCACCTCAAGCACGAGTGTCACCCTGTCACTGACGTGGTCGTCCAATGCGGTGCGGATGCGTTTCAGTGACAACGGGGCCAATTGGACTGCCTGGGAACCGTTGACGGCCGCCCGCGCCTGCACGCTTCCCGTCGGCGACGGATACAAGACGGTTCGCGTGCAGTTCCTCGACATCGCGAACAACCATTCCTCTGTGTACAGCGACTATATTCTTCTGGATACGGCGCCGCCGACCGGTTCCATCCTCATCAACAACGGCGCGCAGGCCACGGCGACGGCGGCGGTCACGCTGAACCTGACCTGGGCGGACGCCGGTTCCGGCGTCACGCACATGCGGTTCAGCAACGACGGCATGAACTGGACGCTGTGGGAACCTGTGAAGGCCGCCAAGGCGCACACCCTGCCGGGTCCGGCGGGTGTCTACAATACGGTTCGCGTGCAGTACAGGGACGCGGCGGGCAACTACTCGGCGGTCTGCAACGACTACATCAAGGTGGACGCCCTCTGATGCGGCCGCGCCGTCAACGGCAGTGACGTGAGGCGGCACGCCCCCGTCCCAAGGCCGAAGGGGCCGCGGGACGGGGGGGGTCTTCTTGTTGTTTTGCCGGGATGACTCCCGGCAGACGGCATGCTACAATGGCATGCCTTTGCGGAGAACCCCGTCTGTTGCCGGCAGAAAAACACGTTGAGCCGAACGAGGAGGCTGGTGCTAAAATGGGCCATGAACGGGCCGGGTCGTTCTTTCGCAAAACAGGCGCAACCAACACGGGCGGTTTGAAGAACACATGAACAGAACCACGCATGACATGACACGGCGCACGTTTCTTTCAGCAAGTGCCGCGGCCGTGGCCGGTGCCGCCATGCCCAGCGCGGGCGCGGAAACACTTCGCTTCGCGCGCACCGGCGCACCGCTGCGCATTGCCGTGGCGGGTTGTGGTGCGCGGGGCATGCTTCTGCTGGCGGGGCTGCGCGCCCTGGCGGCGAACGGCGTTCCGATTCAGGTGACCGCTGTGGCGGATGAAAACGCCGCGCAGCGGCAGGCTGCGGCAGAATGTGGGACAGGCGTCCCCGCCTGTCGTTCCGGGGTGGCCGTTGCAGGCCCGACAGCCGGGAACGGCTGTCCCACACTGGGCCGACAGCCGGGGGCGGCTGTCCCACACGCCCCGGCAGCCTGCGCCGACTGGCGCGCATGCATCGTCCGTGACGATGTCGATGCGCTGGTGGTGGCGCTGCCCGATGACCTGCACGCGCCGGCCGCGCTGGCCGCGCTGCGGCAGGGCAGGCACGTTTACCTGGAAACTCCCGTGGCGCGTTCGCGCGGCGAAGCGCAGACACTGGCAGACGCGGCGGCGCTTTCCGGGGCCGTGGTCCAGGTGGGCGCGGCCGAATGCGCTTTGCCCGCGTGGCGGCTTGCCGCCGGGCTGGTGCGTGCCGGGCGCATTGGACGGGCGCATTGGTGCCATTCCGTGTCCGTCAGCGCCCCGCGCGGCGGCGGCGGCGCCGATTGGCGCGCGCAGCGCGACCGTTCGCAGGGTCCGGCGGCGCAGTTGCACTACGACCAGATCATGCCGATTCTTGCCGCGCTCAATCCCGGTTCCGTCACGGCGGCCTCCACCGCGGGCGGACGGTGGCACGGCATGGGCGGCACGGCCGACAGCCTCATGAGCACGCTCCGTTTTGGCGACGCTTTGACGGTGAACCTTGTCTCCTCCAGCCTGAACAGCACCGGACAGCGCCCCATGCTGCGCGGCGAACTGGGCAGCATAGAGGTGCATGCCAACGGCGTCATGCTTTCGCCTGAATCCGGTCCCGGGCAGTGGTTCGCCGCCCCGGCAGACTGCCTGTCCGCCGAACAGTTGCTGCTCCGCGACTGGGTCGAGGCGGCCCGCGGTAAACATGCTCCGCTGTGCCCCCTGTCCCTGGGGATTGCCGCGCAGGAAGCGGTGGATCGCTCCGTCGCGGCCTGCCGGGCATAACCGCGTACCGGAAGGCTGCGCGGACATCTGCCGGTGCGGATGTCTTGGCATGGAGAAACATCCGGGACGCGGGACGAGAAACCGGAACCGATACATGGATGGGCGCCCACCCGGGTGCAGGGAGAGAAGGTCGCATTGTTTCCGCCGCGCCCATAGTCGCCCACGAAAATCATCTCGCCGTATTTGTACGGAGGCGGACTGTTGAAATGAAGCGATTCCAATCCATCGGCGGGCTCCCGCAAGGCGGGGTGCGGACTGTGGACTGTTGAAGGCGGGCAAGAACGCCCTGGAGCACTGAAATACATGAAGCCCTTCTGTCTTTCTCTTGTAATTGCGTCGGCCGTCTTCCTTTCCCCGCCCGCGGTCCGTGCCGATGTGACTGTGACGGCGCTTGATGCCAGTTCACGGGTGCTCAAACCGGGCGATGCCGCCGAGCTTCAGCTTCGGCTCTACAACGCGGCGGCGGCACCGCTGGACGGGGCGCTCTCGGTCGAACTGAGGGATTTTGACGGGCGTGCCGTCGCCTCCGCGGCCAAGCCCGTTTCTGTGCCGTCCGGCGACGACCGGCTGGTAACGCTGTTTCCCGCCGTGCCGGGGCCCGGCTATTTCAGTGTCGATGTGACCGTGAAGAACGGCGGCACCGTTGTGTTCGCCAAGGACCGGGTTTGGTCGGTTGCCGTGCTGGACGGCGCTTCCGGGGTTCCCGGGGATTCGCCTTTCGGCACCTACACCATCGGCAACACGGCCATGCTGGCCGACATCGTGCCAAAGGGTTTCTACGATGACATGGCGCGCATGGGCGCGCGCTGGGGCACGGTGGACACGTGGTGGTCGCGCATTGAGATTGCCGAAGGCAACTGCGACTGGGATTTTTACGGGCAGTGGTTCAAGAAGGCGCTGGCCGCCGGCGTGGTCCCCATTCCGCACCTTTTCGGCATGCCCCAATGGGCGTCAACCCGGCCGGACAAGGAGAATTACTGGGCCTATCCGCCGCGGGACTGGACGGTCTGGGAGCGTTTTGTCGGGGACTTCGTGAAACGCAACCAGGACTGGCTTGTTTATCTGCGCATCTGGAACGAACCGAACTGCGGGTACTGGCAGGGCAGCCGCGCCGACTACGCGCAACTGGTCATCCATGCGTCGCAGGCGGCCAAACGCATCAAGCCCGATCTCAAAATCATCATCGAGGCGGCGGCCAACCCGGCGCTCGACGTGCTGCCGTTCTTCAGCGAGGTGGACGCGGCGGGCGCAACGCCCTTCTGGGATATTCTGGCGATTCACAACTATTGGCTCAACAACAGGGACTTTCCGGAGCGGACCAATTACCTCAAGGTGTACCGCGACGTGATCGCCTGGCGCGATGCGCACAAGCCCGGCGCCGGGGTGTGGGACACCGAGTTTGCCTGCATGGCCGACAACTGGGGCGCCGAATGGCTCGGCGTGGGCGAGACGAAGCAGGCGCAATGGCTCGCGCGCGCCCATGTGCTCGGTTTTTCGCTGGGCCTGAAAAAGATGTTCTGGTTCCCCGGCTACTCCTGGCCCGACCCGACCACGCCGCCGCTCTACAATCCCGCGGGCCTGCTGCGCCCCGACCTTTCGCCGCGCCCGGCCTATGTCGCCTACCACACCATTGCCTCCGCGCTGGCCCGGGCCCAATACGAAGACGCCTTAACCCTGGGTGCGGATCAATATGGAATTGTCTTCAAGACCCCGGAAGGCTTCACAACAGCCCTGTGGAGCATCGACGCCGCGCACGGAGGAACGGTTGTCCTGAACGCCGGGAAGGGCGCACAAGTCACCCTGACCACACTCATGGGCAGTCAGGGCGCATTGACCGGCTCGGCGGACACGGGAACGGTGTCGGTGAACATCGGCGAGAGCATGATCCTGCTGTCGTCGAAGACCAGGCTGAACACTGCGGCGGGGTAGGCATGCATCACGGTCCGGCGCGGGCATTCTTGCGCTTTCGGTGCGCCGGACTGCGCGCCCCGTTGGTATCGCCGGGCGTTATTCCGCGCGCTTGTCCCCCATGCCTTCGTCGTGCGACGGCGCAGGGCATGCGCGTTTTCCGGACGTCATTCCAGGCCGGTGTTATATTTGCCTTTGGCGCGTTGGGCAGCGGGGCCTCCGGTGGAGGAGCGTCGCCGCCCCGGACCGGTTACGCCTTGCGGCAGTGGTACACCATGAAGTTCTCGCCCGCCGCGTTTTCCGCGGCGATGCTGAACCCCGCGCGAACCAGCAACCCCTCCATAATCCAGTCGTAGGTGCTGAACTCCTGCGCCACATGCCGCGCCGTTTCCACGCGCATGCCGGGCAGCCAGGCAACGAAGCGCCCAAAACTCTGCTCCGGCGACTCGCCTTCACGCATGGTAAAAACAACATCGCGCAGGATGAACTGTCCGCCCGGCTTGAGCGCCCGCGCGATATTGCGCAGCGCCACCAGTTTCCATGCGTCCGGCAGGTGATGCAACGCCGCGCCCGACACCGCCGCGTCAAAAGATTCGGGCGGGAAGTCCATCGTGAGGAACCCGGCGTGCTGCGTGGCGATCCCGGGGAGTCCCCCGTCGTGAACGCATTGCCGCACATAGGCCAGCATTGTTGCCGACACATCAACCGCGCTTGCCCGCAAACCCGCGGCGGCCGCCGCCCGCACGAAACGTCCCGTGCCGCAGCCGATCTCCAGCACCGACGCGCCCGGCGCAAGACCGAGCATGCCCAGCATTTCCGCGTTTTCCCGGTTCACATCGCGAAACTCGCCCATGCGCCGGTCATATGCCGCCACCTCTTCGACACTGTTGTAGTCCGTGCCCACCTGCTGCATTTCGTTCCATTGCCAGTCTGGCGTGTTCATCGTTGGTTCCTTCTATCCCTTAATCACAGACGATGTATGCCCGGTGGCCATGCGGCCACGGGCACCTGTTTCCGGTAAAAGTCTCCGCGGGCGGCTTGCGGCCGCAGGCGGAAACAGGGTGCCAGTCCCCTTGCGGACGCCGATCCGTCATTGCGGGCCTGGGACCGCCCACGGTGGCGATTCGCTGAAGAAACCAGCACATGGTCGCTTTGTCATCCTGAGCAAGGCGAAGTGTCTGGTTCTCCAATGAGCCAACTGAAAACAAGGTCCTTCACTTCGCTGCGCTGCGTTCAGGATGACAAAAGCTCCTGCGTTCTTAACCGGAGGGCTTCATCCCGACGCGTCAACCTCTTGTATCTACAGCCCGCCCGCCAGATTCTGGCGGACAGGAGATTGCTTCGCTACGCTGCCAAGAAAGTCACGTTCCAGGAGAAGACAAAGCACAAGGCCGCCGAGACGGCGGCGATACGTAACGCAGGCGTCTCGCCTGCCTCGTGTCCCCGGTCTTTCTGACGCGAATCGCCGCCGTGGGCGGTCTGAGGCTCGCAATGACGGTATATCACGCGACTCGCGGATTCCAAAATCCCGCCGCCGGGGGACTGCCACCATTTCCAATCCAGGACCAGACGTTGTCAGCCACGTATTTGGATTGGAAATGGTGTCTGAACCCGTGCCCGCCACCGACTGTTTCCAACCGTTGAACGCGCGCCATTGTGCCGCCACGCGCGCTGTTATGCCCTTTCAGGGCGTTCTTCTTTGATGCAATCCGGTTCCCGGGGCAACGCCCCGGGCTATGACCTTTTGCGCCTTTGGCGCGTCCGAGCATGAGGAGCGTCTGGCTGTCCGCATTGCGCAGTGAAAGACAGGCGCATCGCCATCTTGCAGAACTTGCGTTGCACAACTTGCGTAATTCTGCGCGCCGAAGGCGCATGAGGCACCAGCCCGGGGCAACGCCCCGGAAAATCGGAACGATACACATCCAAGCACTGAAAGTGCGCAACAACCGCTTTCTGTTCTAACCAAGCGCCCTTTTTGGATGCACCCGGACTTGCCAAGTGCCGCCCAATTTCACTTGTTCAATTGCGGATGTTATCCAGATATGGGCTCCATCATTCTTACCACAACTTCCACCAATGTTTTCGTGGTGCTGGTGCTGGTGTAGCTGCTGGTGCTGGTGTAGCTGCTGGTGGAGCCGCGGCCTTCTTGTTCAATGGGAACTTCTCTGTCCAGAATTGGAATGTATCTCCGTGAATTGAACCATCGTCTCCGATTGGGTATTCAATTCCGATCTTCTTCATGAAATCGCACATTTGCCAGCAATTGCAGGAGGTGGATTCATCATTGGGATACGCTTTGGCTGGTTCTTCATCATCGAGATCCCACTCGACAAAGTACCTCTCAATTTCTTCTGCGGAAACAGATGGAATGACTTCGGCAATGAGAGAAGCGTCTCCTTTCCATTTCTCCTTCTCCTCAGCGGACAGTTCTTCCCAGTATTCAGGAATTGTATTGAACCAGCCGATTTCCTTTCCATCTCGAAACAGAATGAACATCCAAAGATCACCATCATGGATATGAAAGGCAAAGACGGGCTTTCCCAGTTTTTCCGAAAGAACCCTCGATGCATCATCCCATTCAATAAACCATTGTGGATACATGACTGTGGTATTAAGTCCACCTCGCGTGATTACACCTATGTTTCGGTCATCGGTGCTTCCTTCAGCCAACTCAAGACCACCGCCGCAACTTCTGGCGTACTCAGATAGTGCATTCCTAACTTCATTCGATTCAGCACCGATGACACCGGAAAGTATCAAGAATTGCCCCATAACATTTTCTCCTCTCTCAGAAAATGAAACTCCTGAAACACAAGGCATGCTGGCTTGGACATATAGCACAAGGTCTCGTCGCGCCCGGACATAGCGTAACATGCCCGCAGGAAGCGGTCAAGGGCAGGCGGCCTTGGCTCAGGCACCCGTTGCCGATTCGAGCCTGCGTTGCCCAAGACTGGGCCATGGGCCGAAACAGAAGCAAGTCCCCTTGCGGACGCTGCACCCGTGCTCGCCCACAATTAGACCGGCATTGTATACAAAACTATTTCGTGTTAATCCCTCAGAAACTACTTCCGGTCCCGCTCCTCCGTCCGCGTCGAGAAGGAATAACTATGCATGTCGGGCGTGCATTCCAGCACCCACCAGTCACCGTCCTGCCGGAGGGGAATGGTTCTCAACTCCCTGCCTTCAGCGTCTTCGGCGACAACGGTGGCGGGCAGTTTCTCCGGGGGAAACGTGGCTTTGAACATGACTGTAAACAGACCACCGCAGGGCAACGGCGTGATGGAGTACCGGTCATACAGTGCCGACATCGACAGCGCCCCGTTTGTCTTGACGCTGCCAAAGTCGATCATCTTCCGCTCGGAGTTTATCCGGGCAAGATAGGGATCGGGTCTCTCCTCGACCGGTTCCCAGTCGAAGCCGTCCGCCTTGGCGACGACCGTCCCAAGCCGGGCACGACGCTCACTGTCGCAGGTTCCCGCCATCGCGCCCCGTCCACCGGCGGGGTCCCACACGCCGACCCGCAATTCGTAGCGCGTTCCCGGGGCGGCGTTTTCCGGAATCTTCACGGCAAACTGGGTGGTCACCGGAGCGGTCCACTGCGTTGTGGGAACGGGGAACGCATGGTCGGCCTGGAAGGCGATCTTGCCCGTGTCATCCACGAAATGAACGAAAGGCATCCAGTTGGAAGTTTGGGGGCTTATGCTTTCCCACTGCAGCGTGGCTTCGACGGTCCGGTCGGCACCGACGCGAACGGAATCAGCGCGCACACGGATGGTCCCAATGTCTCCCGAAGGTGGGCGGGCGTTGTAGTAGCCAAAATACATCCCCATTGTCCCCTCGCTCCATTCGGTCACCACGCCATTGATCCGGGTGATGCCCACCATCAGCTGGGGCGTTTGGGGAAGCAATAAGGCCAGGAAGCCGTACTGCGGCAACACCCATTCCTTTCCGCCAACCGTCACGGTCCAGTCTTCCTGGCCGCGGTTGATCCAAGTCTCATATCCAGCATCAAGTGTCCATAGTATGTGCTGCCGGTGCAGATCGCCGTTCTCGAACTCAACCCGTTTCACACGGCCCCTTATGTGGTCACATTCGTTCATTCCCGAGAAAAGAGAAGCCTTTCTGACCACGTCCCAGCCGCCGGGGCCGGACACCATGGGCGGGTGGCCGTCCATGACCTCGGTGCAGATGTAGTCGTCGCTGTAGATGCCGTGCAGGCGCGGATCGAGTCCGGCGCGGTAGCGCGAGTCATAGCCCGCGCCGTGGGCTGAGAAGCGGTCATGGCAGGCTGCGTCGAACCAGGGGATGCGCTCGGCATCGGCGCATTTGACACGCAGGGTAAAACCACTGTCACCGCCCGCCGGCGGGTTGGGATCAACGCGCAGGTGGTTGCACTGGCTGCCGTCGAGCCAGCCTATCAACTGATCGTGTCCGCCTTCGGAGATGGTCGGCGCGCCGCCAAAGGTGTCGCGGATTTGCGCAAACGCCCTGCCCCAGGCATCGCGGGTGTAGGCGTTCGACTGGTACCTGCCGTCCCAGGTCCAGGCGTCATAAGGCCCCATGGACGACCACACATCGACAAAATAGCCCGTTGGCGCGCAAAAGTTCTTCAGCAGATCGAGGTTCTTCTCCATGTGCGGGCGGAACCCATCGGTGGACCAGCGGTAGGACTGGGCGCCCCGGCCCTCGTTGAGCCACGCCCGCACCGGTCTTCCGGCCTGCCAAAAGAGCACGTTCTTGTAGGTGAATCCCGCCGCGTCGGGATAGAGGTCAATATAGTTGTCGTGCGGCGCAAAGATGGCTCCATAGTCCCTGCAAATGTTGGCCAGTCTTTGGAAGTCCTCCGGCGTGCCAAGGTCGGGATTGGGCGGAAAGATATCGGGCAGGCGGTAGTCGTAACCCCAGCGCTGCCAGTTGTGCCAAACCACCACGCACCCGCTGCCTTTCACATAGGAGAAGGTCTTCTCCAACTCGCGCGCGGTGTCGGCGTAGCCGCCGCCCCAAAGGTCAAAAACCATTTTGCCGCGCAGTTTCTCCACGCCCGGCGCGGCCTTGCGCGTGTCGATTTTCTCGGCATAGTTGCCGACGCCGTCCCACACGTTCGCGCAGGGAACGAGCGACATGGTCTGCTCGCCGTTGGCGTGCAGCGTGCAGCTCTTGCGGCCATGGTTGAACTCCAACCGCGAGGGCGGCACGTTGACGCTCTGCACGAGCGACATGCCGTTGCCGAAATCAAAACCGACAAAGGCCGTGGCCAGTTGGTGGCTGTCGTAAACCAGGTTGAAGTCCTGCGGTTCGCGCAGCACGTTGCCCACGCCGGCATAGACGTCGCGGGGCATGGTCTCGGTCGCGCCCAGCGCGACATCCTCGATATGCACGTCGAACCACGGCCGCGGCGCGGGCGTGTTCTCCAGCCACACCTGCGCCTGCACGCCCGCATTGCCGGGCGCCATGCGCCATTCGATGACGAGGTCGTATGCGTTCTCGCCGCGGCGCATCTTGTGGCGGTAGCGCAGGCCCTTTTCACAGGGTTCCGAAACGGCCTGAAGCAGTTCCGTCGGGCCTGCCGCATCGCCCAGGTCATCGCCCAGCACGCGCACGTGCAGGCCCCTGTGGACGAGGCGCTGGCCGCCGTTTTCCATCCGGATTTCACCGTCCAGCAGCCCGCGCTGTCCTGGAGTGATCGCAATCGGGTATTCCTGACCGCCGCAGGCCGATTTTCCCAGCGCAACCGGCGCAATGGCCGTTGTCGCGGCGGACGCCGGGGGATTCACGGGGACAAGCACCGGGTTGCCCCAGTGCGATTCGTCGCAGGTGGTGTCATTCTTGGGACCGGGATGCGACTCCAACTGTAGCCGCACGGCCTGTCCCGCCCATTTGGACAGGTCGGCCTCGCCGTCCAGCCAGACCTTGGTGTCTGTGTGCCGTTCAAAGGCCACCCCGCCAAACGCGCCCTCGGGCGCGTCGAAGGGCAGCACGCGCACGCGAAAGGTCACGCCGTCGCCGGCCGGCTCGCCCGGCCGGGTATCGCGGACGGCGTTGGCAAACGTGAGTTTGCAGGGTGCCGCGGACAGTTGCAGCGCAAACTCGGCCAGCACCGTGCCGGCGCCGTTTTTCCAGCACGGATGCATCATGAGCGTGTCGCGTCCGTCCGGGTGTTCCCGGCGTGCGCCGTAGTCCACCGAGGCGCCGGTCATGTCGTCGGCGCCCTGCCAGCCCGTTTCGGTGGTATGCACCGCGCCGCCGAACACCTGCCACACGGTGCGGCGCACCGGAAAGCGCAGCAGCGCCTTGGGGATCGCACCGTCAACAGGCCAGGGCATCCACGCCGCCGCGGCGTCCGTGCGGGGCGGATCGGGACGGCGCATCTCGGCGATGAGAATGGCATGCAGGTTGTCGCGCCCGGCCACGGCTGTGTCGAGCTTGGCCTCGGCATGCAGCGGATAGCGCGCATTGTACGCGCCAGCCGACGGCGTGACCATATACTCCAGCCGCAGGGGCGTGCCCGGCTCCGCCTTGAACGCCTGCGTCTCCGCAGGGGTCGTGACCCACTCGTCGGTGCCGTACAACCGCACCTGCCCCAATACCGGCGCCGTGCCGGTGTTCTCGATCACCACAACGGCGGCAAAAGCCGCCGTCGCCGATTCAATGACCGACGGCGCCTCAATGCGCAGCTTCACCGTGCCGCTCGCATCCTCGGGCGGATTAAAAGCCACCGCGGAAACCGGGACGAGCAGCAACACAGCCACGATTGGAAAACAGGAGACCTGTCTCACCTTAAACACCTCCACGGATTGAGCATTTTGGATAGAAGCATTTTGAACCGCAAGAACGCGCAAAAACCTGTGAGGAAGAGTGGGGCGCTTTTGTGCCCAGGCCTTTCCCGCGCAGTTCCGCACTACTATCCGGCAACTTCTTGTTTTCTTGCGCAGAAGTTGACGGTATGTCCCGGGCCTTGCGGCCCGGGATGACTAGTGTCGCGCCTTCAGCATTTTGCATTGGTGGCGGCGTCCGCGTACCCGGCCCTCACAGGCCGGGCCAATAGGCACCGCGCTTTCAGCGCTCCGAACGGTGAGCATGCCTGTCCAGGCGCCATGCCCGTCGGCATCCCTTTCCTTGTCTCGTCCTGATTATAAGCTGACAGGCGCCAATGTGGGGCAGACGTTCCTGTCTGCCGTCTTTGCTGTTTTATTCCGACTTCTGACTCCTGAATTCTCCGGGCGCGGCCATGCTGCTCCAGAAATTCCGTGGTTTCAATCGTCCTGCTGGTTCCGGAGCAGTCAATCCGGCACGCGCTGGATGCGCGTGTCCGTGAAAATGTCGGCCTCGTCGCAGCTTGTGCTCGAAAACTCGGAAACGATTGCGCCCCCGGGACCGGCCTTGAACCAGTGCTTTGTGTCCGGCGCAATGGTGTACTGGTCGCCGGGAAGCAGCACGACTTCGTGAAATATCGTATACGCGCCGCCGGGCGCGGCGGGCGGGTCCGTCTTGCGGCCGGGCGTCGCGGGACCGTCCACATACAAATACACCTCGCCGGAACGGCACCGGAAGGTTTCCATCTTGCCGCTGCGGCCGTTGATCGCCGGATGGCGGTGTTCGGGGCAGGTCATGCCTGGAAACATGACCAGTTCCTTGGCGCAGTACCGGTCATTGTTCTCATAGACGACAATCGCCAAGCCGGTCGCTTCAAACTCGTCCAGGCCGAAATCGGCGAGTTCCATGGCCGCCTTTTCCCGCCCGGTGACGACGATGCCGGCTGCGGCAAGCATTTCCGCCGCCCGGTCCCGGTATTCCTGCTGTTGCTGTTTGGCTTGGACAATCATGGCACGGCTCCTTTCGGGAGGATAATAGTGCGGTTTATGCGGTCGATCATAGCGCAGCGCCGGGCCGGGGTCAAAGGCTCCGGGAACCCTGCCGTGCGGCGTGAAACCGGAAGCCGGAAACCGGGTCCCAGCCCTGTCGGCGCACCATTCTGTACTTTGGAATCGTGGTGCCAATCTGGTATACTCCCCGATCCTAGTAATGTGCAAATCCTTTTTTTTGCTGTGTTAGCTTATACACGCGCCGGACAGGCGCGTTTTTTTGAAAGGGCGCACTGTGTTCAACATTTTTCGTCATCTTCCCAGCCTGTTCTCCCACGACATGGCCGTCGATCTTGGCACGGCCAATACGCTGGTTTACGTAAAGGGCCAGGGCATCGTGCTCAGCGAGCCGTCGGTGGTCGCCATCAACAAGGATACGGGCCTGCCGCGCGCGGTGGGCAACGAGGCCAAGAACATGATCGGCCGCACGCCGGGCAACATCGTGGCCATCCGCCCGATGAAGGACGGCGTGATTGCGGACTTTGAGGTGACGGAGGCGATGCTGCGCTATTTCATCCAGAAGGTACACAACCGCCGCCGTCTGGCGTGGCCGCGCGTGGCGGTGAGCGTGCCTTCGGGCATCACGGCGGTGGAGCGCCGCGCGGTGGTGGAGAGCACCATGCAGGCGGGCGCGACCAAGGTGTACATTATCGAGGAGCCGATGGCGGCGGCGATTGGCGCGGGGCTTCCGGTGCAGGAGCCGCAGGGCTGCATGATCGTGGACATCGGCGGCGGCACGACGGAGGTGGCGGTGATTTCGCTGGGCGGCATTGTGTTTGCCAAATCGGTGCGCGTGGCCGGCGACGAGATGGACACGGCGATTATCCA
>CAZOMH010000004.1:0-25100 GCA_964580415.1 uncultured Nitrospirales bacterium | reverse complement strand
GCAGCAAAAACAGCAGTTGCGCGCCCTGGCCTCGGACCTCGCCCTTGCCGAGGAACGAGAACGGCGCCGCATTGCGGTGGGACTGCATGACCAGGTGATTCAGAATTTGGCCGTGGCCACGATCCGGCTGGACAGCCTGCGCCAGGGCCTTCAGACGGCGGAAGCCCGAAACATCCTTCAGACGGTCCGGGACAGCACGGGCACGGCCATCGCCGATCTGCGTTCGCTCACGTTCGAGCTGAGTCCGCCGGTCCTGTATGAACTGGGACTGGAAGCGGCTTTGCAGTATCTGGCCGAGCAAATGGAGCGCGAACACGGGATTCCGGTGCAGTGCCGCGATGACGGGCGGGAAAAGCCGTTGCCCGAAGATTTGCGGGTCACCCTGTACCGGTCTGTGCGGGAATTGATGATGAATACCGTGAAGCATGCCCGCGCAAGCCGGATGCAGGTGTTTGTGTCGCGTTTTGGGAACGATATCCGTATACTTGTCGAAGACGATGGCGTGGGTTTTGACAGTGTGGTTCTTGAAATGCGGTCTCCCGCTGGAGCAGGGTTTGGGTTGTTCAGCATCCGCGAGAGACTTTTTTGCCTGGGCGGCCATATTGCAATTGATTCCCAATTGGGGCAGGGCGCAAGAATCACCCTTACGGTGCCGCTCGCACCGGAGGACGTTCCATGAACGGTGAAAACGGCATGTGCATCCGCGTGGTGCTCGCGGATGACCACAAAATCATGCGTGAAGGGTTGTGCAGCCTGCTGCGCAATGATCCGCGCATCGAGATTGTCGGTGTGGCCGAAGATGGTCGCAGCGCTGTGCAGTTGGTCCGGGAACAGAAACCGGACGTTGTGGTTATGGACGTGGCAATGCCGGATCTGAACGGCATAGACGCGGCGCGCAAGATCAAGGCCGACCTTCCTGAGGTGCGCATTCTGGCCCTGTCGATGCATTCCGACAAGCGTTACGTGTCGAGCATGCTCCAGGCGGGCGCGTCCGGCTATCTTCTGAAGGACTGCGCTTTTAAGGAACTCGTTCAGGCCATTCACACGGTCGCCCGCCGCCAGGTATATCTCAGCCCAAGCATTGCCTCCCTGGTTACCGACGACTATGTGCGCCAGCTCATGACCAAAGACACCTCCCCGGCGGCACTGCTGAGTCCGAAAGAACGCGAAGTGCTTCAGCTTATGGCGGAAGGCCACAGCACCAAGCAGATAGCAGCCACACTGAATCTGAGCGTGAAAACTATTGAAACCCACCGCCAACAGGTCATGGACAAGCTTGACTTGCACAGCGTTGCCGAACTGACCAAATTTGCCATCCGCGAGGGATTGACTTCGCTCTAAAACGGACCGGTCTGTATGCTGCGGCTTTTTCTCTTTCTGAGCCGACGTTTACGGCGTCTCCGGCTGACAGTCCCGGGATGGTCAGAGGCACCTATTGAGCACTCCAAACGCGGTGCATGGCTTGGCCATTTGCTTTGGCTTGATTGTTTGGATTCTGGCCTCTGGATTCCTGGTTCTTGGGTTGCGGACGGCGGCCACACCGCTGATTGGAAGCCCGCCGGAACAGGTTTCAGGGATTTGGAGGGGCATATTCAGGGAATACCCTATTTCCAATCCCGCCCCGATGGGCCATAATTGCCTATATAAGCGAAAGCGCCTCCGGGCACGGGAAGGAAGCGTACGCTTTAGGGCTGTTGAGTGGTATGTGGAGGGCGCAGCGCACGGGAAAAGACACGATTGTACTGTCCTCCACCGGGAGTAGTTGCATGGCCATCAGCGTGTTGCTTGCCGATGATCACAGCGGCGTCAGAGAGAGTCTGCGCTGCCTGCTGGAAAAAGAGTCCAGCATCCGTGTGATCGGCGAGGCGGAAAACGGCTGCGTGGCTGTTCAAATGGTGGGCCTGCTGCACCCCGATGTCGTGGTCATGGACGTGCTCATGCCCGAACTCAACGGTATTGAGGCCACACGGACAATCATTGACCGGGGATATGACACGAAGGTGCTGGCGCTTTCCATGCATTCAGAGCGGCGCTATATCACCAACATGCTCCGCGCGGGCGCCTCGGGATACGTGCTGAAGGACCATGCCTATGCGGAACTGGCCCGGGCGGTGCGCGCAGTGGCAGGATATGTCAAACCGTCGCACGCCGTGATGTGCGGGACCCCCATGCTGGCCGCGCTGGACAGCCTTCAGCCGGGCGACCATGTCTGCTGCGTCTACGAGACGGAGGAGGAGCTTCGGGCGGTGGTGGAGCCCTACCTGGCGCAGGGACTGGAGGCCTCGGAGAAGATTGTCTACATATCGGACATCCGCACGCCCCGCATCGTCGCGGAATGGCTTTCCAAACGCGGCATGGACCCGGACCGCTATTTCCAGAGCGGACAACTCAAAATGCTCGGGCCGGAAGACTCGTATATTTACGGGGGAACCTTTGATCCCGACCGCATGATCGCCTTCTGGAAAGAAGAAATGCGGTCCGCGCTGGACGGGGGATTTACGGCGCTGCGCATCGCCGGGGAGATGGCGTGGGCCGTGTCGGGCTTTGCCGGTGCGGAACGGCTTGCCGAGTACGAAGCCAAACTGAATCTCTTCTTTCACAGCGCCCCCTGCACGGTAATGTGCCTCTATGACCGCAACCAATTTCCGGCGGACGCACTTCTCAAGGAACTGGAGACGCATCCGATTGTCATTTGCGGGCAGGAAGTCTGCGACAACTTTTACTATGTTGCGCCCGACGACCAGTTGCCCCCCGCACCGGCGGAAGCGGAACTCGAACAGAAGCTGGACGGACTCCGGCGGCACCGCCAGACGGAGTCAAGTCTCAAAAAGACGGCGGACCTGCTCACATACCTGTTTGACACTTTTCCCATGCCTGTTTTCTACAAGGACTCCCGGGGCGTCTATCTGGAATGCAACCGGCCCTTCGCCGAACAGATTCTGGGCCTCCCCAAGGAAAAGATACTCGGACGCAGACTCGACGAGCTGAGCGGCGCGGTTCCGGACAGTCTGTTGACAGTACACCGCGAAAAAGACGCGCAACTGCTGGCCGCAGGCGGCGGGCAGGTGTTTGAAATGCTGGCGCCGTGCGCGGACGGCGAACGGCGCCCCTTCCTGATACACAAGCAGTTGTTTGTGGACCCGCAGTCGGGCGACCCGGCAATCATGGGGATAATGACGGACCTTTCGGAACAAAAACGGGCCGAGGCCGAGAGTACCCGCCTTTTCGCCGCAATTGAACACGCTGCCGAAGCGGTGATGACCACGGACATCAATGGGAACATTCAGTACGTCAACCCCGCATTCGAGGCGATCACAGGGTACAGCAGGGCGGAGGCCCTCGGAAACAACCCGCGCATGCTCCGGAGCGGCAGGCAGGACCCCTCCTTCTACCGCCACATGTGGGACGTGCTGTCCAGGGGGCAGGCATGGTCGGGACGCCTGGTGAACCGGCGCAAGGATGGAAGACTGTACGACGAGGAAATGACCATCTCGCCGGTGCCCGATGCACAGGGCCGCCTCACCCATTATGTCGCCATCAAGCGCGATATTACAGAGCAGGAGAGTCTGGCCGCGCGTTTGCGCCAATCCCAGAAAATGGAGGCCATCGGTACGCTTGCCGGCGGTATTGCGCACGATTTTAACAACATCCTGGCCGGCATCCTCGGCTACACCGAACTCGGATTGGAGGAGACGGCCCCTTCGACGCGGCTGCACGACGACTTGGAACGGATTCACCTGGCCGCAAAGCGCGCCAAGGACTTGGTGTACCAGATTCTCACCTTTACCCGGCAGGCCGAGGAGGAGCGCAGTCCGGTGCGGATGGATTCGGTAATCAAGGAGTGCATGAAACTGCTGCGGCCAACCATTCCCTCCAACATCGAATTCTTCATAAATCTCGACCCGGACTGTCCGCGGGTGCTCGCGGACAGCACACAAATGCACCAAATCATCATGAACCTCTGCACAAACGCTTATCATGCCATGCGCGAGGCGGGCGGCGCGTTAACCGTGGGACTGAACCACTTTGACGTCGATGACGCCTTTGTCCTGGGCCATCCCGAACTGCATCCCGGACCCCACGTCCTGATGACCGTGAATGACACGGGGCAGGGCATTCCCCCGGAGCTGTTGGAACGCATCTTCGAACCCTACTTTACAACCAAGGCCACGGGCGAGGGCACCGGGCTGGGCCTGGCCACCGTACACGGCATCGTGGCCAACCACGGCGGCATAATCACCGTTTCCAGTGTGCCGGGTGCCGGAACCACCTTCAGCGTCTGCCTGCCCGCCTCAAATGAGGCCGTCAACGGGTCCGGCGGGGAAGACGGACCTGTGTTTGGCGGGACGGAACGGATACTTATCGTTGATGACGAGGAGCCGCTTGTCTGCCTGTTTGAAAAGGTCTTTTCCCGCCTCGGCTACACCGTGACGGCAATGCACAGCAGCGTGAAAGCGCTCGCGGCGTTCAAGGCGGCGCCGCAGGACTTTGACCTGGTGCTGACGGACCAGACCATGCCTGTCATGACAGGATACCAGCTTGGCGAACAGATTCTTGCCGTTCGCCCCGAACTGCCCGTGATCCTTGCGACCGGTTTCAGCGAGAGCATTGACAGGGAGACAGCCCTGCGCAACGGGATCAGCGCCTTTATAACAAAACCGGCTGAAACTTATGCGGTGGCGCGGGTGGTGCGCCGCGTGCTTGACACCGCCCGATGCCGGAAGAACAGCACGGAGGCCGCGCGGCAATAGGCCGATTACCGTTGGGAAAACTGGAACAGCGCAGTCTCTGGGCATTTTTGCGCAAAGGCGGGTACAATGACTATAGAGCGAGTAGAACCGTCCGGGGTTGGCGGACCGTTTCCCGGCACAGGGGGCTGCATGGAGTTGGTGAAAAAGAAGCTGCTCTTTGTTGATGATGATCCAAACATCCTGGATGTTCTGGAAAGGCTGATTTATCCCCATGCCGCGGAATGGGAAGCGCATTTTTGCCTGAGCGCCGATGAGGCGGTGCTCGTTGCCGAGCAGATTGATTTGGACGTCATTGTCTCCGATGCGCGAATGCCGGAAAAGGACGGATTTTGGCTCTTGAAGACGCTCCAATCGTCCGACCGCACCCGCAACGTGCCGGTAATCATACTGACAGGGGACTGTGAACCCAGCCTGAAGCGCCAGGCGCTTGAGCTGGGGGCAACGGATTTGCTCAACAAACCCATCTGCCGGGAAGACCTCCTGGGACGGCTGCACAGCGCGCTTCGCATCAAAGCCTACCAGGATGAACTGGCCGCGCATATACGGTCGCTGGAACAAAACGTCCGGGAGCGCACCCGGGCACTGGAAACGTCGCACCGCGAAATCGTGTGGCGCCTCGCGAAAGCCTGCGAATACCGCGATGACCAGACTGGGCACCACGTGGTGCGCGTGGCATTCTATTCCCGCGCCATTGCCGTCGGTTTGGGAATGGAGCCTGAGTTCATTGAACGCATATTCCTGACCAGTCCGCTCCATGATATCGGAAAAATCGCAATACCCGACCGGATTCTGCTGAAACCGGGCACGCTGACCCCCGAAGAATGGAAACTTATGCAGTGCCACTGCATCACCGGAGCCAGTGTGCTGCTGGAACAGCCCAAGGCGCTCAATGTGTTCCAGTGGTGGGAACGGGGCCAACGCCAAACGACCGAAACCGTGGACGAGAATCCTTTCCTCAAGATGGCGTCGCGAATCGCGCTGAGCCACCATGAAAAGTGGAACGGGGCGGGCTACCCAAACGGCCTTTCCGGCGAAACCATTCCGCTGGAGAGCAGAATTGTGGCGCTTGCCGACGTGTTCGATGCATTGGTTTCGGAACGCCCCTACAAACCCGCGTTCTCTTCGGAGAAATCGCGGGCCATCATCGCCGAAGAGGCCGGACGCCATTTCGACCCGCGCGTTTGCCAGGCGTTTGACGGACAAATGGACGATATAGAGAGCATACGTTTGCGATTCCGCGAAGACCGGCCCCAAATGTGCGCGGACGGGGTGTGTTAGGGTAGAGTGTGCCCATGGGTGCCCGGAAGTAACGCACAATAACGGTGTCCATAATATTCTTGGGCGGCTTTGTCCACGGCAGGAAGAACAGGAGAACGTCTGGTTTGCGGATACTTGTTGCAGAAGACGATTCCACCACCCGGCGCATGCTGGAAGTGCGGCTGCAACGCTGGGGGCACGAGGTTGTGTGCGCCGCCGACGGCGATGCGGCGTGGGATATCCTTCAGCAGGAAGACGCACCGCGCCTGTTGGTTCTTGACCGGATGATGCCAGGCCGGAGCGGGTTGGACTTGTGCCGGGAAATCCGGGAAATCGAAAGGGCCATAGTCCCCTATATTATTCTCCTTACCGGACTAGGGGACAAGGAAAACATCGTGGAGGGGTTTGAGGCGGGCGCGGATGATTATGTCACCAAGCCCTTCAACAGTGCCGAACTGCGGGCCCGCATCAAGAACGGCCAGCGTATTCTCGAACTGCAACTGTCGCTGGCCAAGCGGGTCGAGGACCTGCAGAAGTCCCTGGCGCATGTGAGAACGCTTCAGGGCATACTGCCGATTTGCATGCACTGTCATAAAATACGCGACGACCATGAGTCTTGGCAGCGGATCGAGAACTACATTCAGGAGCACACGGACACCCAGTTCAGCCACGGATTGTGTCCCGATTGCCTGGAGAAGTTCTACCCGAAATCGGAACTGCAGCGGTTCGCCCAGAATCCTCCCCCCCCGCCCGGCACCGGCGACAGCAAACCATAACAGATAATTTCCGGTGCGCACTCCGGTTTCGCACCGGTCCCTTTCGAAAACAGCCCCGGTCCTGCGCGCGTCTTAGGGGACCGGTCTATACTGGTCTCTTATGACGGGCATCGGTAGTATGCCTTCCGGGAGGCGCATCCCGCGGGATACGTGCGTGTTCGTACCCATCCCTTCTTTACCCCAACGGGGTTATGGAGCAAAGCCCGGGGTTGGCCGATGGCACGCCTTTGGCGTGGCAAGGCCTACCCCGGGGGGACCGGCGGCCCCCCGTTTTTCCTCCCGCCTGAAGCGGCCCGGAGCCATGTGACTCCGGGCCGTCCGTCATTTCAGATTGTCAGAAGTTCAGGGGGCGAGCGCGTGTACCGTGGATACCGCAAAATCCTTTCCGGAACCGTGGCACACGGGACAGGCTTCCACGCCCCGGGACGCATCGGCGTTGGTCACCGCATGAATATCGGTGATCAGGCTGTCATGGCACGACGTGCAGGCGGCGCGTTCCGGCAGGATCGTCGTCGCGCCGGTATCGCTTTCGAGTACTGTCGGCAGCACTTCCGGGGCAAGCGGCACATCGACACTGTGCTTGCCGTGGCAGATGGAGCACTGCTGGCGCAGGCCGGGGAAGCGCACTTCGGCGACCGTGGCGGACAGTTCTTCATCCGCGGAGAACGGGCGTGACAGTTCTTCGCCGGTGTGCCACTTGTGCAGCATGTCCTTGAAGTTGAACTCGCCAAGGCTGGAGTTGTGGCACATCACGCACACTTCCACGCCAAGGCGGGAATCGCCGTGCCCCCGGATGGTTTCGCCATGGCACTTGGCGCAAAGCGTGTTGTCCACCGCCACACGGCGCGGTGTGGGCTTGCTTCCATCAACCGTGAAATACTGCAGGCTGTTGTCGGCGAGGCCCTGCTCCTGCGTGTTTCCGTCCGCATCGGTAAAGCTCTGGCGGCCGGTCATGGCGATGCCGAAGCTGAGTCCCGTATCGAGCGGCAGCTTCTTCGCGAAGATGTACTGGTACTCGCCGGTCGCGCTGGTGCTGTTGACGAGGGTGCCCGTCGGCTTCCCGCCGGTTTTGTTGATTGTTTCGTTCGCGTTGGCCGTGTATTCCGGGGACGGCCATGCAACGATGGAACCGACACGCGCGACCGGGGTCAGGTCGGTGATGGGCGTGCCGTCACCGTTCTTGGCCGTAAAGTCTATCGTCAGGGTGCCGTCCGCGGAACTGGCGGCGATATTGGTGATGTGCAGGTCAAGGCCCGGGTTTTCGGACATTTCCGCAACCGTAATGTGCGCCTCGGCGATGGGGGCCACGCCGGGACCGGACGGGTTGTGGCAGGTGGAGCACTTGCTGTCGTCGTTCTGCGTGAAAGCAAGCGGGTGGTTTTCAAACCCTTCCGGCGTGGCGGTCGGATTGCCAAACCAGACCCGGTCGTGGCAGGAGCCGCAGGCGGCCCGGGTGGGCTTTGTCCGGTAATCGGCCTGGCTGTTTGCGGCCTTGGTGTCATCGTCACCGCCGTGGCATGCGGCGCAGTTGCGGATGTCCTGCGGGAAGGCAACGGTGGAGTAGTCATTGATCGAATTCTGATAGCCGATGATCTTGTAGGGGGTGCCGCCCAAAACGCTGGGCAGATTCTTGCCCATGTGAATCTTGTGAATGAACACCTTCATGTCCACCGTATTGCCCGACTCGGGATCGGCGGTGCCGGGGTTGTGGCACAGGATGCAGAGTTCCACGCCGCGGCGGGTGCCGTGGGCCGTCAGGCGGGTGTGGCAACTGTTGCAGGCTTCGTTTTCAACGAGTTTGCGGTCAATGGCCACCGGATTGCCGTCGGGACGGAACTCGAAGGTCACGTTGGCCGGATAGGCAACGCCGTCCAGCGCGGAGGTGCGGCTCATCTGCGCGCCGACGGCGTGCGTGGTGCCGGCGCTGTAACCAACCGGAAGGGCGGCTTTAAACTTGTAGCTGTAGGTGCCGTCGCCGTTGTCGGTCAGGCCGGCCAGGCCGGCCGTGTCGTAAACCGCCTGGGTCGCGGACACACTCGGATCTATGGAGGAGGCGACATTTTTCGAGGTGTAACTGATGTACTGGGCCGAGTTGCCCACAGGGGGCGCGTCGTCCAAGTGGGCGATGATGAAGCGCACACTGGCCAGTTCCACTTGGGGAATCACGTCGCCGCGGTTGCTGAGCGCGGTAAAGGTGACTACCGGCCGGTTGTCCGCCGGAATCGCAACGCCGGTGATGTTGACATTGAGTCCGGCGGGAACAAGTGGCGTCGAGCCGATTTCGCCGCCGGCGGTCAGGACAGAAATAGTTGCCGAAGCAGTCTGGCCGCTGTTGGAGCCCGTCACAGTGATTGTGCTGACACCTGCCGCCAATGCGGTGATGGTATTGGTGTTTCCGGTGGCGGCGCCAAGGCTTACGGCCGCGGCATTCGTCTGGGTCCAGGTGAACGTGTCGGCAAGGTCGGTCGAGGTCGCGCTCAGCGCAAGCGCCTGGCCGCTCTCAAGCACTGCGGATGCGGGGGTGACGGTTACCGCCGTCACTTCGGGCTCCATGGGGACCGTGGGGACGACAATGGTCGCCGTGGCCTGGCCACCGCCCTTGGAACCGGTCACGGTAATCGTGGTGGTTCCGGCGGCCACGGCGGTTGCGGTCACCGTCAGCCCGGTGGCGGCGTCAATGACGGCCACGGCGGGGTTGCTGTTGGTCCAGGTGAAGGGCGCATCGGCGGCATCCGTCGAAGAAGCCGCAAGTGTTATGCTTTGGGCAACCTCCAGAGTCGCTGTGATCGGGGTGACACTGACCACGCCGGGGGGTGGACAGCCCGTGATGCACACGGCCACACAGGCCAGCAGCAGTGACGTCTTCAATCCTTTGAACTTCATGACCGCGATCCTCCTGCGTTGCATTCCAGATTGGACAGTTGCCGCCACTATTGCCCGCGATTGCTGTTCCCAAAAGAGGCGCATTGCACCAAACTGCCGGCTTTGCCGGGAACTCTCCCGCCGCAAACCGGCCTCCAAGTCAACCCAAAGCACGAACCGTCGGCAATTGCGGGCGCGCATATTTTCTGAACCTGTTAAAGAATACACCATCCCTTGCGGGGTGGCATCAGGAGAAATGCCCCCTTGCCGACCGGCAGGCGTCCGTTAAAAATACGTAGAACTCCGCCCGCACATCCCTATTAAATTCTTCACCGTTATTCGAAAACGACCGAAAAGACGGTAGTATTCCTCAAAGTCCCAACTGCTGGAGAATTTCCGGATTGGTGTCATCCCAAGCCAGCAGTTTGTGGCAGGTGTCGCAATCCTGGCCGACCGGTTTGCCGGCTGTATCCAGCAGTTTGTCGTCATGGCAACGGAAACATCCGGGGAACAGCTCATGGCCGAGGTTGTTGGGATGGGCTCCCCACGTCAGTTTCATATTGGGAAACACATTGCGTTTCCATATGGCCTGCAGTTCAGAGACGGCCGCGTCCACACGTTCGGGGGCGGTCCTGACCAAGTCGGGGTACTTTTCCTGGTAAAAAGCGCGCACTTTCTGCCTGATTTGGTCCGGGTCGTTTTCCTGCCCGACGGCTTCCGTCAGGATTTCAACGCCAATCTTCCGGATGAACGGGAGAGTAACGTCGATTCGGCCTGCTTCCATGGCCGCGTCCACTTCCGTGGCGGGCATCTTGAAAATATGCGACGGCCGGTTATGGCAGTCGATGCAGTCCATCTGCCGCTCTTTTGCCCCGGCAAGCTCCCCTGGGGTAAAAGCGTCCTGTTTGGCGCTGTACACCTTCTCGTTGCCGTCCTTCTGCACCACCCGCACCGTTGCCATTTTCTGGCGCTCCCTGTCCACGGAGGTATAGAAGGTCTGCTTTTCAGGACTGATATGCCAACTGTGAATCCCTTTGCCCCGGCCGCCGCCGCCCAGATGGAGCGCCAGCACGGTCTTGGCGGGGGTATTGGCCTCGTCGTCGTGGTAGTGCGTGATAATCTTGATGCGATCCCCGACGAATTTCTCGGGCCAGTGGCACTGTTCGCAGGTATCACGGGAAGGACGGAGGTTTTCCACCGGCGAGGGAATGGGGGTGGGATAGTTGTGCAGCGCCACGGCGGCCACCTGACCCAGTCCGGATATTTTCGCCTTCACGAACCAGGGCGCGCCCGGACCGATATGGCACTCCACACAGGCCACGCGCTGGTGGGGCGAACCGAGATAGGCCGTGTACTCGGGCTCCATCACCGTATGGCAGGTTTTTCCGCAAAAAGCGGTGGAATCCATAAACTCCACGCCCCCGTAGGAGACGGTTCCGATAATGAGCAGATTGAAGGCCGTAAGAACGATTACCGTCGCCACGACGTGGCGCGTGTGGGGGATATTAAAGTCGAGCACCGGAAAGGGTGTGTCCGGTTGGCGTCCGGGCGTTCCATATTTTCGGTCCCACAGCACACCCAGCGGCACCAGGAGCAGCCCGCCGACAAACACTCCGGGCAGTATCATGAACGCCATGATGCCGAGATAGGGAGACTCGGCAATGCCAAGCAGGCCAATGGACACGCAACTGATGATGAGAAAGGCGCTTATTCCGGCGAGCATGCCGCCAAAGAGGGTTAGCCAGTTGCGGCCGAACAGTGTGGCGAGCGCCGCCAAAATCATTCGTTTGCGCGGGGCCATCGGCCAATCCTCCGGGCAAGTATGCCCAAGTACGGTCGCCGGGGGGAACACCCCCCGAATTTCTCTATACCAAAACCGTTCCTCTATTTTGGTCTCGCAGCCACGCGATACAACCGAGCAGCACGACAAGAGTCTCAACGGAATAGAAAACTGCCAGGGCCAATTGCGCTCCGCCGGCGAAGCCGTAGGCGTGCAGTCCGACACCCAGCATGTTGACGCCAAACCAGGAGAAGGCGATGATGATACCGCCAATAACCGCGGCTATGTTCACGCCGTAATCACGCAGCATGCCGTCAAGCCGGGCATGGAGAATGGCAAGCTGCCAAAGCACAATCATGAGGGCGCCGTTTTCCTTGGGGTCCCATCCCCAGAAACGGCCCCAGCTTTCGTTGGCCCAAATGCCGCCAAGCACCGTACCGACAACGGAGAACACCAGCGCGAAGCAAAGGGTGCCATAGACCATCCGGGTCAGTTCGCGGTAGAAAGCGGTGTCGTTCCGGCGCAGGCGGAACAGTTTCCCAAACACAAACACATGGGCGAGTCCGCCGGACAGCAGTCCGGCCGCATAACCAATCGTGACGGTGGTGACATGGGTCGCCAGCCAGAAATTGGTGTCGAGCACGGCCACCATGCTGACCATGGTGTCGGCACCCTCGCGGACTTCATACTTGTTGGCCAGAAACAGGCCCGCAACGCCAAAGATGGAGGCGAGTGAAAGGGCAACCCGGCGGCGGTTGGCCCATTCCATGAAGAGCGACACGGCAACGGCAACGGCGGTGACGAACAGGATGGTTTCATACAGGGTGGTTACGGGCGGCCTGCCCCGGATGATACAGCGCAGGGTAATGCCGAGAATGAGCAGGGCCGTGGGCAGCAGAATGGCCGCATAGGAAGCTGCCGCAAGGGCGCGGCTGGCAGGCCGCATCCAAAGGCAGGCCACCAGTATAAAGCTGAGCACATACAGAACAAGGGCGTTGTAGAAAAGCTGCATCCTGTAGAAGGAGACCTCAAGACCTATCTTGCCGTATTCCCCGCGGGAAATTGCCAGGGCTGTAACCGCATCGTGAAATGCGACGGCCCGCCTCTTGAATGTGTCCGGACTTGCAGCGGCCGCCGCCAAGTCTTCGAAATTTGCCAGAAGGTCCGCCGCACCGGCGTTCAGGGGTTCACCGGAAAAGGCAATCTGAAGCAGGTCCGCAGGGGTGTGCCATTCGGCGCCGCCCGAAGCGGGCGGCGGGAACAGGGCCACGGCGGCGCTGTTGCCCGCGGCATCCTGCACGCCCTCGAGAAAAGCGGAGAAATCCTTGAGTTCGGGGGCGGCGGGGTCGGACTTATGTTTCAGTTCCACAAAAGCGTTGACCAGTTCCGGCGCCTTGCGCAGGATGTCGCTCATGCGGCATTCCGTCTGCCCGGGAAAAAGCGCCGCGATGGCCCCATGGCCTGCGAGGCCGAAACGCTTGCGCGCGAAGTCGGCAAATGCCGTCATGTCCTCGTACTCGCGCAAATTCATGGCGAGCGCCACAAGGCCGTTTTCCATCACGGAGCGCTGCCGCTCGTCCTTGCCGAGAAACTGCCGGCCCATGTCCAGCAGCTTTTCGCGGGCGGGCAGGAGCTCGGCGTAAGAATAATAGTCCCTCTTCTTCTTCGGCAGCAGGCCGACGGCAATGATGACCTCGTCATTGTCAACACGAAACACCCTGTACTGCCTGGCCGCTTCGGGGTAAAAAACGCTGTTAATGAACCATGCAATGGGAGACAGGCTTTTGCCGTCCTGATCGGGGCAGCTTCTCCGTCCGTGGAACTTGAGCAGCTTGAACGCGGCATAGGTGTCCAGCGGCTTCACGCGGCCCTCATCCTGCACGGGCAGTGTGGAAAAGGAATCCAGGGTTTCCTTGTCCCATTGCGCCGGTGCGGCAGCGGCTTCCGCGGCGGAAGCCGCTGTGCAGGCCGCCAGCATTCCGGTAACGATAAACGCCAGACAAATCACCCGCCGCGTCATGACTTTGTTGCCTTTTCTTTTCGGAGGTAGGCCAGCAGCCGTTGCAGGAAATGGAGAATCAGGCCGCCCGTGGTGACCAGACATGCATACAACGGCACCTGGTCGGCGGGATTCTTCACGACGGCAAGCACGGAATAGAGCCGCGCGTCCGCGCCGCCTTTTTGGGGTCCCCAGGAGGACTGGTAGAAGGTGTACCCAAGGTGCCGCAACGGTTCGTTCATGGTGATGCGCACCTTCTGTTCGGCACCGTCCTCAATCTTGGTGACAAAACTGGAGTACTTGGCCGCCATGTTGGTTCGCGGATGCAGCTCGCGGTCAAATTTGTCCAGACGTATGGCGAAAGGAAGTTTCCAGCGGTGTTTGCGCAGGGACAGGTTCCAGCGCTTACCGTCGGCGTCTAGCGTGACGGGGGCGCTGTTTCCAGCCCACAGTTCCGCCTCGTGCGACGCGCCGGATTTCTTCTCCACCAAGGTGACGGTGGCGCCGGCCATGTTCTCTTCCTGTTCGCGGCTGAGCGGGACTTCCACAAGTCTGCCGGCGGCGTGCAGGCCCTGCCCCTTGCCCATGTCGGGCGCGGCATTCGGCATATAGCCGCCCAGTTTGAGATCAAAGGGCAACCCGGAGAATTTGAACGTTCTGGAACGGTTTCCCGAGAGCCGGTCAAAATCGGCCTGCCGGATGATGTACTCGGTGACGGATGCGGCGTTGACCGCCTCGCCAATTCCGATTTCCCATTCGTACGAGGCTTCAAACTGATCCGAAGTCTCGTTCTCGTAAAGGACCATGTGTCCCGATTCGGAACAGGCATAGGAGACAAAGGCGCCGCCGAGGAGCAGCAGGATGCCCAGGTGGGCAACCAGGATGCCCACCTTGCGCCATGAACGGCGCAACCGCACCACGGCCCCCCAGAATAGATTGACAAAGGTGAGGCTCATGACGAGATAGCCGCCGGGAAGTGGGATGGGTATCACGCCAAAGGCCCAATGCACCAAGAATATGGACTCAAAGTACTTGAGCTGGCTCTGGTAGAGACCGTTCTCCACCTGGTTCATGGTGCCCAGATAGGTCAGAAGAAGCAGCAGCAGAAAGAGAAAACAGGACAGCTTGTAGGAGGCCAGGAAATCACTTGTTCGTTTCAGCAACGCCATTGTTCGCGGCCTCCCCCGTATTGGATTTTTCGGCAACACCGGCGTTGTTCTCCGGGGCCTGTGCCGCCTCGGGCGTCTTTTCGGCCCCGGATGCGGCGGCAGCCGGCTCCCTTTCGGCAATCGACTTGCAGAATGCGATGAACCGGTCTTTCTCTGCCTTGACCACCGCCTCGGGCCCGGTCATTTTCACAAACAGGGTCTGGTCTGTCAATGCGGCCACCGCGCCCATCAGGGTGTAATTTGAAAACTGCTGTCCCGCCATGCCGGTGAAACTGCCGTTGATTTCAACGAAGGTTCCCGGCCGGCCCATGACATCCACCCTGGCCAGCGCGGCGATTTCTTCGGGCTTCAGTTCGGGCTGGCCCATTTGGCGGCGCCAACGGTTTATGTTCGCATCCACACCGCCGGCCGCGCCCTTGAGCACGGTCAGGTAGCATTCCGCCCCGGGGCTGTCCGCCACTTTGAAATTGCCGATGCGCATGGAAGTGGCGGCCACTTCCGACCATCCTTCCGGCACCTGCCATTTGTACGGGCTGATTGGGGGATGCCCGAGCGGCATCACGACGCCGTCCATGGATGGCATTTGCATGTCCTGTCCGGGCGGCATGGCCGGAACCGCCTGCGGGGAAGGCGAGGTGCGGGTCTCGCTGATCTCCTTGGTGTCCTGGCCGCCGCACCCCGTCAATACCAGCAGCATGATCGCCACGGAAGCGCTTCTCTTCATCTCCACAAATCTCCCGGATTAGAAAACACGTGGAATGCCCCGGTTTTTGGGCATTCCACGTATGGAACAGAACCGCCGGCCGGACTTATTTCTTTGCCTTGGCCGGATTGCTGTGGTCGATCTTCGCCCACTGCTTGTCGAAATCGAACACTTCGCCCGGCTTTGCGGTCGGATTCTTTTCGTTATGGCACTTCTTGCAGGTTTCGACGGTCGGCTTCAGTATCTTCTTGGCAGGCTCGGCCGTCTTGTCGCCGGATTTGAACTTCTTGCCTTCGGCCGTATGCGCCGAGGCCGGGCCGTGGCACGCTTCGCACTGCACGCCGTCGGCGGGTTGAATCTTTTCCGGACACTTGCCGGTGGCCGGGTCGGTGGCCGTGACGTGGCACTGCAAACATTCGGGGGCTTCCGCGGGCGGCTTGGTCACGCCGGCCTTTGTGGCCACCTCCCTGGCCTTGTCACCGGAAAGCGCGTCCAGCGCCTTGGCGTGCGCTTCCGCTTTCCACTTCGTCCACTGCTCCCCCTCTTCTTTCTTGTTATGGCAAAGTTTGCATTGCCCGTTTCCGACGTAGGTGGCATCCTGCGCGTGCGCGGCGGCGGTGAAAGCCATGGCGATCACAAATGCCATCGGGACGGCCTTGCACAGGGCTGTTATTTTCTTCATCAATAGTTCTCCTCTCTCTTTTGCCCGTCTTGGGCCAAAGCTCATATACCGGGTGTCTCCATGGTACCACAACCACGGCGAAAAGCAATCGAAGTGCTGTCTTGGGGTAATGGTACTATCCGCGCCCTGCCGTGTCATCGGGGGAAACCGTCAATTCTGATTGGCACGCATCCGGAAAAACCCCGTAGATTCCGACGCGCCGCCCAAAAGGACGCGCGCGCGGCGGCCTATTCCATTTTCAGCAGGCCGTTGTCGATGGCGAAGCGCACCAGGTCGGCGCGGCTCTTAAGCCCCAGTTTGCCGGTAATGTTGGTTCGGTGGGTTTCGACGGTGCGGTCGGATATGTGCAGCTTCTCCGCCACTTCGGCATTGGTGTGCCCGTAAACGAGCAGTTCGAGCACCTCCTGTTCCCGCTGGGTCAGCAGGTCCAGGCGGCTCTGTTTCTTGGCCTTGGTCCGGCCCACATAGGGGGAAATAACAAGACCGGCAAGGGCGGGATCGATGTAGCTGTCCCCCCGGTAGACGGCGCGAATGGCCTGGGTCACCTCGGTGCCCGTTGATTTCTTGAGCACATAGCCCCGCACACCGATGCGCAGCAGTTCCTGCAGGTAGTACTCGTCTTCATGCATGGTCAGCACAACAATGGCCAGCGAGGGCCGTTCCTGAAGGGCCAGTTCGGCGACGCGGTTGCCCGAAAGGCCCGGCATGTTGATATCAAGCAGCAGCACATCCACCCTGGTGGTTTCCAGCGCCTTGAGCGTTTCAGGACCAGTGCCGGTTTCTCCGACCACGGCCAGGTCCATTTCCCGCTCCAGGAGCGCGCGCAGGCCGCTGCGGAAGACGGCATGATCATCTGCCAGCAATATTCGAATCGCCATCGTGTTCCACTCCTGTTTGGAGCCCGGGGACCCCTCCGGATTTTAGCGGTATTCTCACACGGACCGTCGTGCCTTTTCCAACCTCGGAATCTATTCTGAGTTCGCCGCCGACCAGCGCGGTGCGCTCGCGCATGCCCATAAGCCCCAATGCGCGGGGGGCTTCGCCTTTTTCCATGTCAAATCCGACACCGTTGTCTTCCACAAGCAGGACAATTTCATTTTCACGGCACATGAGAATCACGCTTGCCTGCGTGGCTTTGGCATGCCGGATAATGTTTGTAATGGCTTCCTGGGCTATACGGTAAAGCGTTGCCTCGACTTCCGGGCCGGCAAAGCGTTCCGTGTCGGACGGTATCGCGCTCTGGTAATCCAGCGCGAACCCCGCGCGCTTGGCGGTTTCCCCGATATACTGCTCCAACGCACGGTTCAGGCCGTAGTCGTCAAGAATCGAGGGGCGCACATTCCATGCCAGCATGCGCACCTCGTCTATCATGGCCCGGATGTCGCTGCTGATTTCGGGACACTGGGTCTGTTTGCCTTCGCAGGCGGCGCAGGATGAATCGACGGTCAGGAGCGTTTTCGACAGCATCTGCCCGAGCTGGTCGTGCAATTCCCGGGCGACGTGCCTGCGCTCCTCCTCCTGGGCGCGCACGATCTTTCCGATAAGCATCTGCCGGGCGGCCTCTTTTTCCCCGACCGCCCGCCGGTAGGTTTCCAAGCCTTCGGCCATGCGGTTGAAGGCCTCGGCAAGATGGCCGATCTCGTCGAGTGAGAACACCCGCGCCCGGACCGTAAAGTCGCCCTCGCGAAGCCGCTGGGTGGCCTGCACCAGATCGCGTATGGGCCGCGCCAGCACGGAGGCCAGGAAACCCGCCATGGAGACGCCAACGACCATGCACAGCGTCAGACTGATGGCCAGGGACCGCGTGATGGAACCCATTTCGCGCGCAATAATCCTGTCGCCCACACCAAGCCGGACCGTGCCTTGCGCCCCGCTTCCGACAGGCACGGTGACCTCCAGAATGAGGCCCTCATGGCGCGCGTACGCGCGCAGGGACCCGGAGGACAGGTGCGCGTTGGGTTTGGTCTCGAGCAGGTCCGACGGGATTTCCTTAGGCGACAACGCGGCATGACAGGCGGCGCACATATCGCCGCCCTTTCCAAGCAAATCGGCGGGCGCCTCCTTGGGAAAGGTAAATCCGTGCGACAGAATGCCACCCCCGGCATTTTGAACGACAACATAGCGCACGTCCGGAAATTCGCCCATGGTGCGGTTCACTTCCACATTCATGCCGGAAGTGTTGCCGGCAGCCACCAGAGGATCGAGTCTGCCGGCAAGCGAGGTTGCCAGCGACAATGCGGCCTCTCCATGAATCTGATAATGGGTGCGCAGCATTCCCGTGCGGATTTGGTAAAACGCCACGGTGCCGAAAAGCACCGTTGTCAACAGGCCAATACCCAGGATTTTGACAAAAATGGGAACGGACAGCGCCCACCACACCAGTTTCTCCGCCAACCAGCGGAATATCTCAACGAACCGGGCTTTTTCCACCGTTCCTCGTTCTTCTTTGTTGGTGCTGCGTTCCTGAAACCATCCTACATAACGCCGCCGCGACGGATATATTTCCCGGGTTGCGTGAAACGATTAAACGGATTTCCGGCGTGCGGCCGGACGGCAACGCAACAGGACCAGCGCGGCCGCGCCCAGGACGGCCAGCGACAACGCCATCCCGGTGTAGAAACGCAGGGGGCGGTAGAGAAACAGAACATGGTGCGTGCCGGCGGGGACCTCGACGGCTTTGAAGCCGTCGTCGGCGCGCAGAATCGGCGCTTCCGCGCCGTCCACATAGGCATGCCAGCCGGGATACCATGCGTCAAGGCAAGTCAGAATTCGGGGTGCTTCCAGGGGGCCGATGTCGAGATCAACCCGGTTTGCCCGCCGCGCCGCTATCTTGATCAATCCGTCCTCGTCGGCGTCGTCGGAGAGCAGCTCGGCATTGGTAAACTCGAAAGTACCGCCCGCCGCGCTGATGGTGAACATTGCCTGCATGCCGGCACAGTCGGGAAGCGGCACTTCCGCCACGGCGGCGGCCACGGGTCCGAAGACAATCTTTTTGGCCGGTTCCGCCTGATCGCTCCGGGTGTCCTTGAGAAGGATTTCGATGGAGCCCGGGCCGGAACTCCGGTACTTGAGGCGCAGCATGCTGTGGACGGCACCCGCCGGTCCCGCGGGACGGCCCGACGCGGAAACGGGCAGATTCAGTTGCAGTTCCTTGCGGTTCTTGGCACCGGAAACAACAGGCGCCCCAAATGCGCCCGTCATTACCGACTGCACCCGCACCTGGTCCGACACCCCCGTGTTCTTGAGCGTCTTTGCGTCGGCCCGGGGCACCGCCAGGCTGTCCGTGTCGGGAAGAAACGCGGTGGTGGCCGCGGGAAACAGGCTGCTCTTGCCGGGCAGGGGGCTCTTCACCCACTGGCGGGACAGCCAGAAACTGCGCTTGAACAGCAGGTTGGTGCGCTGGTTCTCGGCCATGGACTCCTGGCGCGCGAGACGGCTGTATTTGCGCGCAAGCACGGGATCAACCAGGGCCTCCCACGTGCGGCTCAGGTTGAGCGGATCATAACCATTGATCAGATGGCGCATTTGGAAGAGCCGGCGGTTGGCCTTGGCATCGGTCTGCCGGTGGTTGTCCTGCGGCATGGAAGCGGTCTTTGCCGGAATGGGCGGAATACGCAGGCGGGTCATCATGGGCACATAGCCCAGATTCCAGCAGAAGGTCTCCAGGAAGACCAGCAACGGGAGCAGCACCACAACCCCGCTGACACGGGGGAACACACGGGCGGCCACCATGACCAACAATGCAGCCGCGGGAACGAGGACAACCCAGGGAGACACGCCGAGATAATGTGCGGGATGCATCCAGTTCCAGAGCAGCAGAATCAGCGCGCCGCCAACCACGGTCAACAGCAGCGTTTCCAGCAGCGACGCCCACCACCTGCGCGGCACGCGCCGGAGACCGTCCACGCCCAGGCCCGCAAGAAGGCTCAGCGGCAGCAGCGCCAGGTCGTAGGCGCGCGAATAGGCAGAGGGGGCAAACGGGGTCAGCTTGTTCACCAGCCAGGACACGGGCAGCGGCGGACCGAAGCTGCAATCGAGCAGCACAAGGTACACCCCCGCAAAGAGCAGCACTTCACGGCGGCGGGCCGTGAACAGCGCCGCCACGGCCAGGATGAGCGCCGCCACGCCCGAACCGCGCAGCGCCTCGGCGTCGTAGCGCATGCCGGGATAGACAACGGCATCCTGCGCAATACCCGTCCAGAGACGGCCGTAGAGATCTGAGTACATGGGCACGGCCACACCCGGCTGCCGGCCCGTGTATTTGGCCAATTCCATTGCGGGCAACAGCAGCGGTGCCGCAACAAGCAGCGTCACCGCGGCCAGGAGTGCCAGCGTGACACCATCGCGCCCCCATGCGCGCAGCACGTCCGTACCGCAGGCGTCCCGCCTGCCCCCGTCTGTCATACCGCGCCATCCCGTACCGGCACACGGATGCAGCAGGCGGTAGAACAGCGCATAGGCCGCCAGCGCAACGCCCATATAATTGACGATTTGAAAGAAGCCGCCCAGGGTGGCCATGCCGAACACCAGGCCGCCCGCGATGCCCCAGCAGAGCTTGCCGCGCCATGCAGACGCATCCAGCAGTTGCTTGGCCATAAACAGCAGCAACGGCAGCCAGTTCAGTGTGTATACGAAATGGTATTCGCACACGCGCCGGACCATGAGCGCGCTGAACGTAAAGGCCAGCGCGGCCGTCCACGCGCCGCTCCGGCTGATCCGGTGTGAGCGGGCCAGCAACCAGGTGCCGCAAAACGCGAGCAGCATGTGCAGCCCCATGAGCACCACAAGGCCGAACTGCGTGCGGTACGGGGTCGGCGCAAAGGTCAGCAGGCTGCGCAGCAGGTTGGGCGGATAGAGCGCCGCCACCTGGGGGTTGGCGGCATAGGGCATGCCGCAATAGGTGACAGGATTCCACAGCGGAAAATCGCCCGAATGGATGCAGGTGTCCATGTAGAACGCGAGCGGGCCGAAATAGCGGTGTACGTCATAGAGCCCGGACAACTTTGCCGAATCCGTGACAAGCACATAATTGAACGTGAGGGCCAATGCAACCAGCACCAGCAGCAACCCGGACAAAAGCAGCCGTGCGCGACGTCTTGCGGAGGCCGGTGCGGGATCGGACGGGACGGTCGGAGATTCCATTAGAAAGTCGGTGCTCCCGTCTGCGGCAACCGAACCGCCCCCCTTTGGGGTACGGCGACCGTGCCGCCACTCCCGTGCGGAAGCCATGCTTCCGCACGGTTCCGGGGCATGGCCGCCGCTGTCGGCAGAACACGTTCGCCTGTATTGGCCATGAAGTACTGTATGCCCTTGCGCCGCGCTGTTGATGCGATTCTCGGCCAATTATATCCCCGGACCGCCCCCCGGCAAAACGCGGGCCGACGAATACGGCCGCCCGGGCCGGTAAATGAAATAAAGCACGGTGAGACCCGCCGTCTTCGGGTTCTGGCGTGCGAGCAGGAATGGTGGGTTGCGTCCCGCTTTGGCGGGACTTCACCCACCCTACGTTTCACTCCCCCTTCGTCTCTGCGGGCAACAGGATATGGTGCTGCCTTAGCCGGTCACGGTCGCTTCGGGCCACGGGGATCGGGTTGCCCTCGGGGTCGATGGCGGCGTGGTACATGGCTGTCGCGACGGTGCCGGGCGTGGGGATGAAGCACTGGACCTGCTTCGGCCGCCAGCCGCGCTGCTGGAGCCAGCGGGCGAGGTCACGCATGTCGCCGTCGGTGCAGCCGGGAAAGGCGCTGATGAGGTAGGGGATGACGTACTGTTCACGGCCCGCATGGTGCGACGCATCGGTGAAGAGTTCGAGGAAGGCTTCGAAGCGGGCAAAGGACGGCTTGCGCATGAGCCGGAGCACCTTGTCATTGATGTGTTCGGGTGCCACCTTCAGTTGGCCGCCCACAAACTCGTGGACCAGTTCGCGCAGGAACTTTCCGTCACCGCCGTCGAGGTCGTAACGGATGCCGCTGGCCACGCGCACATGCTTGACGCCCTCAACGGCCTGAACCTCGCGCAGCATGCGCATCAGTTTCGCGTTGTCCGTTTTGAAGTGGGGGCACACCCGGGGGACCAGGCAGTCGGTCCGCTTGCACACGGACGGGTTGGCGGCGCAGCGCGCGCCCCACATGTTCGCGGTCGGTCCGCCCACGTCGGAGATGCTGCCTTTCCAGTCGGGATGGCGCGTGAAGTTCCTCGCCTCGGCCAGCACGGACGCGGCGCTGCGCGACTGGATTTGACGTCCCTGGTGCAGCGTGATGGAGCAGAAGGTGCAGCCGCCGGCGCAGCCGCGGTGCGCGGTGATGCTGAACTGGATCATGTCGGCCGCCGGAATGCGCCCGGTGTACGACGGGTGCGGCCGGCGCGTGAAGTGCAGCCCGTGGAGCGCGTCCAGTTCGGCCGTCTCCAGCCCGGCCGCGGGCGGGGTGAAAACCACATGCTGCGCGCCGCTGGCCTGCAAGGCCCACTGCATGCCCTGGTGCACCTGCCGCTCCAGCGCGAGCGTGGCGGTCATGAGTGCTTTGGGTTCCCGCACGATGGCCTCATGGCCGGGCAAAACAACCAGGTCATTGCCGGCGGGCATGATGCCCGCCGCCTGCAACGGTGCAACCGACGAGACGGCAAAGGCCGTGCCGGGAATGCCGCGCAGCGCCTGCGCGGGCTTCGGCGTGTCCGGGGGCAACGCCTTGAGCCGTTGGGCGATGTCCAGCACGGCGCGTTCGCCCATGCCGTACACGATCAGATCGGCCTTGCTGTCAAGCAGGATGGAACGGCGCACCTTGTCCGTCCAGAAATCGAAATGACTGGCCCGGCGCAGCGACGCTTCCACACCGCCCAGCACCACGGGCAGTCCCGGAAAGGCGTGGCGCACCAGGCCGGTGTAGACGATGCACGCCCGGTTGGGCCGGGCACCGTGGCGGTTGCCCGGTGTGTAGGCGTCGTCATGGCGCAGCTTGCGAAAGGCCGTGTAATGCGCCAGCATCGAATCGAGCGCCCCCGCGCTGACCCCGGCGAAGAGCCGGGGCCTGCCGAGCCGCATCACATCGTCCGGCGTGTCCCAGCGGGGCTGGGCAACAATGCCGACACGGTAGCCGGCGCTTTCCAGAAAACGACCAATCAGCGCCGTGCCGAAGGAGGGATGGTCCACATAGGCGTCGCCCGTGACCAGCAGCACGTCCAGCGCGTCCCAGCCGCGCGCATCCATCTCCGCGCGCGACATCGGCAGCGCGCGGTCCTGCGGGACCGCCGCGTTTGCGGGTTTGGGTGTGTTCTGCGGCCTGGGCATTATCCGTTCTTTCCGTGCGGCATGCCCCTATTGTACCGGGAGAACGCCGTCCGACACCCCTTTCTGCCGCATGCCAACCAAAAACAGCCCAGACACGCCACCCGGATTGTGGACGCGACGTCCCCGTCGCGTTCCGCTACTGGCGCGATTCAGGACGATGAAAGAAAGCGGCGAGGACGCCGCTTCTGCATTGCAGAACCTGACCGCGCGCCTGCCTCCTCGATTCCCACACCCGACATCCTACCGCAGCAGCCGCGCGTCGGCCCAGTCGGCGTGGTCGCCGCCGATGCTGTCGCCGCCGTCATCGACCAAGAGGCGCAGTTCCTTGGCACCGGTCAGGTCCACCTCGACGCGTTTGGGTGCGTCGCCATGCACCATCCGTCCCGACTCCCAGCGCTTCTGCCCGTCCACAATCACCGCGAAGCCCATGGAACCGTTGGTGGCCATGTCGGGCCCGGCCCACGCCTGGAATGCGCGGTACTTGCCGTCCAGGTTGTAGACGATCTCGCTGTTCGCATGCGTGCCCAGCCCGCGGCGGAAATGCACGCCGCCGACCATCAGGTCCTTGTCCCACACGCTGCGGTTCTTCTTGAGTTCGCCCCAGCCCTGTTTGGCCGAGACGGGTTCGAGCGTGTCGAGAAACACGCCGTCGATCTTTTCAACCGGCGCGGTCTTGTGAATTTCCTTGGCGTTCTTTGAGGCAGGCTGCGGGGCAAGCACGCAAACGCCGTCGAGTGATATCCATTCGGGCGACGGCAGCGCGTTGGGCAGGTCCGCCGTGCCCTTGCCGGGTGCATCGGCCAGCAGCCAAATCGACACGGCGGCGTCGGAATCCTGCGTGCTTGCGCGCAGCGCAACAGTGCCCGTACCTTCGGGCAGCACGCCTTCGAGGAACTGCCAGCATTCGGGTGCGGTGATGCCCGTGGCGGTAAAGCCGGCATCGGAACGGATCGCGCGCAATGGAATGTCTTTGTCGTTGACCTTGAGCGTGCCCGATGCCTCGGGCACGGCCTTGCCCTCAAACAGCGCCAGCACGCGCACGCGCGCCGATTTCACATCCGCCTGAAAATCGGCGTCAATCTCCACGGCCTTTCCGGAGGCGGGGGCGAGGGAGGTGTAGTCGGCGCCAAAGGGCTGCGGGGTTTCGTCGTAGACCACGCTGCGCAGCGTGGTGTTGGGTTTGGTGAGCGCGCCGATGAAAACATTGTCCACACAGTCCGCCGCCTTCGGCAGACCCTGCGGCACGTCGCCGGTGGCGAAGGACAGCACCAGCGTTTCATAGGGTTCCAGCAACACGTCCAGGGTCTGCCCCGCATACAGCGCATCGCCGTAAACGCGCGGTTCGGGATAGAGACTGACGGCATGCACGGGCCCCTTCACAGCCAGGTCGATCTTTACGGGGTAACTTTGTTTCGCGATCCAGGGATTGCGCAGCAGCACAAGGCCCCTGTCGCCGCCCCAGTGCGCGTAGCCGTAGGGATCGCGCGGCATGGGCGCCGTGAACGAAAGCCAGGGGATGCCGTCCTTCAGCCACGTTGCGGGGCGCAGCGGCTGCGTGTTCGGTGCGGTGAGCAGGTCCGCATTGGCGCGGGACCATTTGATCAGTCCCGCGAGCATGGCCCAGCGGTCGTCGTTCATGTATTTTGGGTTCACATACAGCGGCACGAACGCGTGGCCGCGCAGGATGGTGGTGACGGCGTCGTTCATGAACGGCTCGTCGCTCTGGTGGATGACGCCGAGGATCTCCTGCGCCGGGATGGGCGAAGGCAGCCGGTCGGCGCCCTGCAGGTTGAAGTAGTCGCGGCCGGTGGTGTAACTCTCGCGGTAGACCGGGCA
>CAZOMH010000003.1:20286-25731 GCA_964580415.1 uncultured Nitrospirales bacterium | reverse complement strand
CCGCGACAAGGGCTACGAGGTGCTGCTGCTCGACGATCCGGTCGACGAGGTGTGGACGTCCTCTGTATTCGAATTCCAGGGCAAGAAACTGCAGTCCGCCGCGCGGGGGCTGGTCGATCTGCCCGCCGATGACGAAGCGCAGAAGGAGGCCGACTCGGAACGCAAGGAGCAGGAAAAGGTTCATGCGTCGCTGCTCGGCAAACTGGGCGAACACCTGAGCGGCTCTGTGAAGGAAGTGCGTTTCTCGACGCGCCTTACCGAATCGCCCGCCTGCCTCGTCACCGATGCCGGCGACGTGTCGCCGCAACTGGAAAAGATGTTCCGCGCCATGGGCCAGGAACTGCCCGAGACCAAGCGCATTCTGGAACTGAACCCCGGCCATCCGCTGCTGGACGCGCTGCAGCGCGTCTACGACGCCGACCCCGATTCGGCCGCGCTGGCAGACTATGCCAAGCTGCGCCATGGGCAGGCGCTGCTCGCCGAAGGCGGCCAACTCGCCGACCCGGCGGAGTTCGCCCGGCTTGTCGCCGGGGTCATGGTGAAGGCCGCTGGGTAAGGCGAAGACATCTGGCCCGCCCAGCAGCTCAATCTCCGGCAGTCGCAACTTGAACCTCCCCGCCAGTTCTTGATAGAACGGCGGTGAAAACATCCGCGTCGGGCAGGAAATCCCGGCACGCATCGGAGGGTTGAGATGATGTCTGACGGGTTGAACATGTCTCTGGGCACGCTGTCCATGCTGTCGCGGGCGCAGAGCCGTTCCATTTCCCCGGAGAATTTCAACGGCGCCAAGGATGCCGGCGGAATGGCAACGGAGGGCACCGGCGCGGAATGCGCGCGCGACCTGGGCCGGGGCTGGAAGATTTCCCCCTCCGTGCGCATCGAGCCGGGACAGGTCTTTGAGATGGCGAATATCGAAGGGCCGGGCGCAATTCAGCAGATTTGGATGACGCCCACGGGCACTTGGCGCGAGACTATTCTCCGTTTCTACTGGGACCACGAGGAAACGCCGAGTGTCGAGTGCCCCGTGGGCGACTTTTTCGGCATGGGCTGGGGCGAATACGCCCCGCTGAACTCGCTTCCGGTCTGCGTGAACCCGGGCAGCGCCTTTAACTGCTATTGGGAAATGCCCTTCCGCAAACACTGCCGCATCACGGTGGAAAACCTCGCCGCCGAGTCGATGGTGCTCTATTACCAGGTCAACTACGCCCTTACCGATGTTCCCGACGATGCGGGTTACTTCCACGCCCAGTGGCGGCGCAACAACCCCCTGCCGCAGGGCGAGACGCACACACTGCTTGACGGCGTGCAGGGACACGGCCACTATGTGGGCACCTATATTGCGTGGCAGGTCAACAACACGGGCTGGTGGGGCGAGGGCGAAATCAAGTTCTACCTGGACGGGGATGAATGGCCCACCATTTGCGGCACAGGCACCGAGGACTATTTTTGCGGCTCCTATAATTTTGACCGCAACGGGGAATACACTGTCTTTACCACGGCCTATGCCGGATTGCACCAGGTCATCAGGCCCGACGGCGCCTACAAGTCGCAGCAGCGCTTCGGCATGTACCGCTGGCACATCATGGACCCGGTCCGTTTTCAGCAGGACCTGCGCGTGACGATTCAGGCGCTGGGTTGGCGCAGCGGCGGCCGCTATCTGCCGCTGCAGGACGATATCGCTTCCGTGGCCTTCTGGTACCAGCGGGAGCCTCATGCCCTGTTTCCGGCACTGCCGGGAAAGGACCATCTGGAGATTATATAGGGGGACTGGCCCGTGGATCCGACCGATACCACCAGGCTGCCGGAAGTTGTATGGCGGCGCGACCTGCTTGTGGCGGCAGCCCTGGCTGTGCTTGTTCTGGCGGCCTTCGGCCAGGCGCTGTCTTTTGGGTTCCTCGCCTCCGATGACGAACCCATTATCACGGAAAACCCGCATGTCCAGCAGGGCATGTGTCTTTCCTCGGCGCAATGGGCCGCCACGGGCTTCAATTTCGGCATCTGGATGCCCCTTACAAACCTTACCCACATGTTCGACGCATGCTTCTGGGGTGCCAACGCCAAAGGGCACCATCTTTCCAGCCTGATCTGGCACACGGCCGCCACAATCACCTGGTATTTCGCCCTGCTGCTCCTGACGGGCCGTCCCTTCGAAAGCGCCCTGGCAACCCTGCTCTTCGCCGTCCATCCCATGCGCACCGGCGCGGTGGTCTGGGTCGCCAGCCGCAAGGAACTGACCTGCGGCTTCTTCTATGCGCTGGCGGTGCTCCTGCACGCGCGTCAGGCCGCACGGCCCTCCGTGGGCCGGTGGCTCGCCGTGGCGGGTGCCATGACGCTGGGCGTGCTGAGCAAGCCCATGATAGTGACCCTGCCCTGCGCCCTGCTGTTGCTGGACTGGTGGCCGCTGCGCCGTTTTGACGCTGCCGCGGGGGATATCCGCCCTCTTTGGCGGCGCGCGCTGCCGCCGGTGGCGGAAAAACTGCCGTTGCTGGTGCTGGTGGTCTTTTCCTCATGGATGGCCTATATCGGCCAGCGCAAACTGGGCAACATCGCCTGGAACGAGGATATGAGCCTCTGCTACAACGTCCAAAACGCCATGGTCAGCTATGTGCGGTACCTGTGGCACACGGTTTTTCCCGTCCATTTGGTATGGCACTATCCCGTCTTGTACAAATCGCTCACCCCCGTGTGGGCCGCCGGAGCCGGTGCGGTGCTGGCCGTCATTACCCTCGCGGCCGCCGCCCTCCGCAGGCAGCGGTACACACTCGTGGCGTGGCTGTGGTTCTTGGGCACCCTGGTGCCGGTCATCGGCATTGTCGGCTTTGCCACCGAATCCATGGCAGACCGATACACGTACATCCCGCACATGGGACTGTTTGTGGCCGTGGCATGGGGCTGGACCGCGCTCGGACGCAAACTGGACCGGCGTTTCCCCCGAAAATTCCGGACGGCAAAGAAAATGCAGGGCAAAATGTCCGTCGCAGCGCGCGCATCGGCGGCGAGTTCGGCACCGGGCCGGCTGACGCGCGCCGGGGCGGCCCTGCTGATCACGGCAAGCATGGTGCTTTGTGTTTGGCAGTCGTGGTATTGGGGCGATTCGGAACGCATGTTCCAGCGGGCGCTTGCCGTCATGCACGGCGCAAACGGCATGGCGCACGCCGGTCTGGCCCAGCTTCGGCAGAAGCAAAACCAGCCCGATCAGGCGGCTTTCCACTGCCGTGAAGCACTCAAACTGGAACCGGACAACCCCTTCTTCCTGTCCAACATGGGCGGCCTGCTTCTGGCCCGAAAGGAACACCAGGAGGCGGAGAAATTGCTCGCGGCACCCGCACACCGGCATACTGATTTCGGGGCGCTGCAAATGTACTACGGGCTGGCCCTGTACGGACAGCGCCGGTACGACGAGGCAAAGACCTATCTGGCGCGCGCCGCCGGCGCGCCCGATGCAGAACCGCTGATGCACTTCAACTATGCCCTGTGTCTGGTGGCGCTGGGCGAACATGAGACCGCACGCCGGGAGTTGGAATATGTCCGTAGCCACAGCAAAGACTTTGAGGCGGACGGGGTGCTTGATTTTATCCGCAGAAAGGAGGCGGCCGGGATCACCGGTCCCGAACCGCAGGCCGTGCCCGGACCACCGCGGTAGAATCCGCGAAGCGGCATGAAGAAGAACCCCAACGGGCGCGCAGGAACAGCGCCGGCCGCCAGAACAAAGCTGCTCCCCCGGCGCGATTTTGCCGTCGCCGGCGCGCTGGCGCTCCTTTCCATGCTCGTCTTCTGCCAGGCGGTTGGCTTCCAGTTTCTCAATTACGACGATGACCGCATGGTCACCGCAAATGCGGATGTGCAGAAGGGCTTGTCGGCGGAGGGCATCCGGTGGGCGGCCGCCGGATTCAACTACGGCATCTGGATGCCCGTCACCAACCTGACGCACCTGGCCGATGTGTCGCTCTTCGGGGAAAACCCGGCAGGACATCATGCCGTCAACCTCCTTTGGCATGCGGCGGCCGTGGCGCTCTGGTATCTCGCGCTGGTCGCGCTCACGGGACGGCCTTGGGAAAGCGCGCTGGCGGTGGCCCTCTTCGCGCTGCATCCCATGCGCGCGAGCGTGGTCGCCTGGGTTTCGAGCCGCAAGGAACTGACTTGCGCCGCTTTCTACGCGCTGGCCGTGCTGCTTTATGCGCGGCATGCCGCGCGTCCGTCCGTTTCGAGAATGGCCGCGGTCACGGTGTCGGGGGCGCTGGCCATGATGGGCAAGCCGATGGCCGTGACGCTGCCCGCCGCGCTGCTGCTGCTTGATGCGTGGCCGTTGGGGCGCCTGAAGTCGGGCGCTGCGCCGATGTGGAAACAGGCAGGGCGTCTGGCGGGCGAGAAGGCGCCGCTGTTCCTGTTCTCCGCCGTCACCGCCGTGATGGCCTACATCGGACAGCGCGAGGTCGGGGCCGTGGTTCTCAACCAACGCCTCTACAGCGGCACGCCGCGCCTGCAAAACGCGGTGGTCAGCTATGCCCGCTACCTTGGCCACACGCTCTGGCCCGCACACCTGACCATTCATGATCCCGTGCTCGGAACGAGGCTCACGCCCCTGTGGTTCACAGGCGCAGCCGCGCTTCTGGCGGCAATCAGCATTCTTGTGATCGTGTTCCGGCGCCGGGGGTATCCGGCCGTCGCATGGTGCTGGTTTCTGGGGACATTCACCCCCGTGATCGGCGTCGTGGGCTTTGCCAACACCTCCATGGCGGACCGTTACTCTTATCTTCCCCACATGGGACTTTTCATTGCCGTCGGATGGGGGGTGTTTGCCTTCTCCCGCGCGGCCGGCCCCCAAGAAGGGCCCGCAACGGACAAGACCGCGGCAAAAGAGGGAGCGCCGCCCCCCCGGCCGCGCCGCACCGAGCTGGCCGTGGCCGCCGCTCTGGTGGTGCTGACCGCCGCAACCTGTGTTTGGCAAACCTCCTACTGGCGCGACTCGGAACGGGTGTTCACCCGCGCGCTCTCTTTCATGCCGGACAATGCCCTCGCCCTCAACAATCTGGCCGCGGTGCGGCTGGCGCAGGGAAAGTCCGAAGAGGCGCTCGCCCAACTCCGGGAAGCGGTCCGCTGCGCGCCCGACGATCCGTTATCCCTCACAAATCTGGGTTCCCTGCTGGCCAAACTGGGAAGAAGCACCGAGGCGATAACGCTGATGGCCGCCCGCGCGGACGACTTTGCCTACGACCTGGGCTTCCAGATGAAATACGCGACCCTGCTGTTCAGCAACCGGAGTCCTGCCGATGCGTTGCCCTATTTGAAGCGCGCCGTTGATTTGAATCAGGACGATTTCACCGCCCGTCACAGCTACGCGATATGCCTCATCCAGCTCAACCGTCTTGACGAAGCCCGCGCCGAACTCCGGCAGCTTCCCGATTCACCCGCAAACCGCGACAGGATCAAGAATACGATGCTGCT
>CAZOMH010000003.1:9683-20276 GCA_964580415.1 uncultured Nitrospirales bacterium | reverse complement strand
CCGCCGCCGGATGACCGGTTCCTGATGGCCGAAATGCCGGCTTCCCGACCCCGTCAGAACCGGCGACGGCACTCTCATTGCTTACCACCAACCGCCGATGCGGTGACAGAGCGGAGCGCGGCGCCGCACAGGACGCGGGCACCGTTTCCCCGCCGAAATCAGCGTTCCTTGCGCATTTCCTCCTGAAGGCCGCGGTAGGATTCGTCGCCCTCCTGCTTCTTCCGCTTGGAAACTACGGCCTGCATCTGCGCCTCGATCATCTCCCGAATTTCATCTTTGCTGTCCACCGGGTCCTTGCCGTGCCCGATGCAGAGCCAGTCGGGGTTCAAATCCCGGATTTTCGCCAGCGAGGTTTGCCAGTCAATCAGGCTGGAACGGTTGAGAAGGGAGTAGTACCCTCCCACGGAGTCCCCGGAAAATGCGACCTTCGTTCCCGCGATTTCCGTGACGATCACGATGGAGCCGGGCGTGTGCCCCGGTGTGTGGATGATGCGGAAAACCGCGCTGCCGACATTCACCGTGTCGTTGTCGAGCAGGATGCGGTCCACCCTGACCGGAGCAGAGTCAACACCCTTGTACAGCGGTTAGGCGCAGGAAAACACCCGGTCGTCGTTGATCACGAACTTTGCGTCTCCGGCGTGAATGGCGAATCTGACCGAGGGAAAGTCCTTTTGGAACAGTGCCATCGCGTCCATGTGGTCCCAATGGCCGTGGGTGGCGATGACCCAGCGGATGTCCCCCGGCGCAAGACCAAGCAGTTTCAGATTCCCGACGAGCTGGTCCCATCCGATCCGCGATCCGCAGTCTATGAGCACCGGTTCCGGAGTGAGCACGCAGTACACGGCGCTCTCGTCCCCGCCGCATCCCGCCACCCGGTACAGCCCCGGAAGTTTTTCGAGTTCCTTCTTGTCAGCCGCGGGTTTCGGCCGCTCCGCTTCGGAAAAGCCCGCGGCCTGGGCAAGCAGAACGATTGACAATCCGGCGGCAAATGCCGTGCGCATATCCCTGCTCCTTCGGGTTTCTCTGAACGCAAAACAAGCGACGGTGCCTGACGGGTAATTATTGTCCCGGGAACGGCGCCGTTCAACGGGCAGTGAAGAGCCCGAAAACCTCAGGGCGCCGTTCCCGGGACAACAGGAACGCTTTGCGGATATTTGGCCCGCACGGAATCTGCGGCGGGCATACACCTCTTGACAACTTTTCCGGTACGGAATAGAATCCGACACACCGGTTTCTTTTGACAGGTATGTTTGGGATGTCTTCCAGGAAGGAATATGCGTATGCTCGGGATGCAATTCATCAAAGCACAGCCCACCACCTATTTGATTGAACACCGGAAAGGCAAACGAATTCGCGAAGGGGCGGGATTGTCCTTCTATTACTTCGCGCCGTTTACCACATTGGTGGCCATCCCCATTGGGAGCATCGACATACCGTTTATATTTCAGGAAGTAACGGCAGACTTTCAGGAAGTGACCGTGCAGGGCCAGACGGTATACCGTGTGGCCGATCCCGGCAAGCTGGCCCAGATGCTCAATTTCACGTTAAACCCGAAGGCTTCGGGATACGTGTCCGAGGACCCGCAAAAGCTGCCGACCCGCGTCATCAACTGCATACAGGTTCTGATGCGAAACGGGTTGCAGAACTTGCCTTTGCGGGAGGCGCTCCGTTCGGCAGACGAATTGGTGCGGCAGGTGCGCCAGGGATTGATCAATTCTGACATTTTGGCCGCTTTGGGCCTCGAAGTGCTGGACTTGTCGGTGTTGGCCATCAAACCCACTCCCGAAACGGCCCGCGCAATCGAAGCGGACATGCGCGAACAACTCTTGCGCGCGGCCGACGAGGCAATTGATGCGCGCCGAAATGCCGCCATCGAACGGGAACGGGCCATCAAGGAGAATGAACTCGACACGCAGGTCGCGCTGGAAAACAAGAAACGGCAGATTCGCGAGGCCCAGATGGACGCCGAAATCGCCATTCAGGAAAAGAACCGGGTCATGCGCGAAGAAGACATGGCCGCCAGAATATCGCTCGAAGAGAAGAACAGGGGGCTTGTGGCGCTGGTCGCCGAAAACCAGCGAAGCGAAGCCGATACAAAGGCCTATGCGCTCACGGCCCTCATGAAGTCTTTTCAAGGCATGGAGCCCCGTGTCGTGCAGTTCCTCGCGGGCATGGGCATGGAGCCGGACAGGATCGTTGCGGCGGCATTTCAACAGCTTGCGGAGAATGCCGAGAAGATCGGCGTGCTCAATATTTCGCCCGACTTGCTGCAAACGCTGATGAAAAAGGAATGAGTTTCTGATGCCCGACAGTGCGGACTGCAAGGTAATCCTTGTCGTGCGAAAGACGCGTCTGGACGAACTGATTAGACGGTTCAACACCGTCAGCCAGGCCCGGTTCTACGTGGAGCATCTGGGCGCCGACTTCTCGGATTATCTGGAAGAACATGAGCGCTATTGGGAATCGGTGGCGCAGGCCGAGGCGTCCATGGCAGAATTCAGCCGGGTGCAAAGGCTGGATCGCGCGTTTCTCCCGAATTTCCTGTTCGGCCCGCAGGACACCGTGGTCGTTCTTGGACAGGACGGCCTGGTCGCAAACACCATGAAGTACCTCGACCGCCAGCCCGTGGTCGGCGTCAATCCCGACCCAAAACGCTGGGACGGTGTTCTTCTGCCGTTTTGCGTGGAAGACCTTCCCAGGCTTTTACCGGAAGTGTTGAAAGGAATGCGCTCTTTCAAGGAAATCACGATGGCAAAAGCGGTTCTGAATACGGGGCAGGAGATGCACGCCGTCAACGACCTCTTTATTGGCGTCAACAGCCACGTGTCCGCGCGGTACTCAATCGGAATCGCGGGCAGGGAAGAACAGCAATCGTCGAGCGGCGTGATTGTTTCAACAGGACTGGGCTCCACGGGCTGGATGAGGAGCGTGATCACCGGAGCCCGGGCCGTGCTGCCGGACAAGGGCAGGAAAATACCGGAGTACAAACCCGCGCGGTGGAATGCCGACTATCTGACATACAGCGTGCGGGAGCCGTTTCCGAGCAAGACATCATCGACAACGCTCGTCTTTGGCCTGGTCACACGCAAAACGCCCCTGACCCTGGTTTCGATGATCCCGGAAAACGGGGTCATCTTCAGCGACGGGATCGAACGGGATTTTCTTGAGTTCAATTCGGGCACCCGCGCCACCGTTTCCCCTGCGGAAAAACGCGGGCGGCTTGTGCATTAACGCATTCGACAGCAAGAAACGCACGCCGCGCGGCGGCATTCCGGATGTGTCAGTCCGCGGCGGGTTCCGCCGGTGCGGATATCCCGGCGGGCAGGGGGGCGGGACTCTTCACCCTGCGGACGAAGTACATGGTGCGCACCGCCCGGCCCACCATTTGCCGGACCCAGCCCATCGACAATCCCCAGGAGAGAATTTCTTTGCGTTCCTTCTCCCATTCGTTCTGCATGTGCAGGGCGTCGTCCATGATGTGGCCGAAATCCAGGAGTTCCTTCGGCGGCCGTCCGGCATACATCGTATAGGCCTCGTACACCTCCTCCCGCGCCCGTTCATATTCCTCCCTCGAAGAACGCTGGTACTCGTAGAGCGCAAAGTAGATGGACTGGTCGTAGAGGGCGAAAACCCGCATGGTCTTGAACTGCACCCACCATCTTTTGGCATAGTCGGACAGGAGCACGATGCCCAGGCCGGTGGCGAGCGACAGAAACCCCTGGTGGTTTATTTCGCCCTCGTTAACCATGGGCAAAATGGAACCCGTCAAGATCGCGCCGATGATTCCCAGTCCCAGCGACTGCATGGATATCTTCAGCATCGCCGCCTGCCGGTTGCCGGCGGACACTATCTTCAGGTGTTCCTCCTTCTCCTGAATGGCCGCCTCCCTCCGTTCCTTGAATGTCTGCTTGCGCCGGAGAAGGCCGCGGCTGAGCGATGTCACAATGCGCTTGACCGCGCGGATATAATCCTCGTCCGCCGTGCCCGGTTTAATCGTCGCGAGCAGGAGTTCAAAATCGTTGACGCACCCCCTGGCAAGTTTGACCGTCGGACTTGGTTTGCCGTCCGCGGTCCTGCCATTGCCGCTGATCGCCGCGCTTTCCATGACATAGTAACAATAGGCCAGATCGGATACGGCTGAAGCGGTCAGCGTCAGCAGTGTGGGATTGAGCCGCCGGTTTGCCGGCGGCTTCCTGCCGCCGGGACGGTGTTTCGCTTTCGCGCCGCGCTTGGGTATTGCCCCGCCCTCAGTTGCCACAACTCAGGCCCTCGTTTCTGTCGCCCTCTTGGGTCACCATGGTCGTGTTTGGTAGTCTCGCACGGGAACCGGCGGCGCGTCAAGTTGCCGTACCGCGCCGGGCATGCCTGCCAGAATCGCGCGATGGCGATTGCCGCCGGCAATTCCACAAGGGCACCCCCCCCCGTCCGCGCATATCCGGTGCTCCCTGGCGTTTTCCCCCTTTGGGAAACGGGGGCTGCGGTGATTCTATCCTCATTTCTTCCGGGTGTCTCTTGCCGTCCCAGTCGGAAGGTGGCCCGGGCGCAGCGTGGGGGCAAGGGGGCAGCCTTCACAACGCGGGCGGGTGCGGCAGAAGTCCTTGCCGGTCCACACGATAAGCCCGTGGTATTCACGGTAGGTGTGCAGGTCGGACGGGACATGGGACTCGAGCAGCGCCCGCAGCGCCTCGTAGTCCATGTTTGGCGCAATCAGCGCATGACGGGAAAGAATGCGGCGGGTGTAGGCATCCACCACAAAGACCGGCTTGTCGCAGGCGTAGAGCAGGATATCGTCCGCCGTTTCGGGACCAATTCCGTTGAGCGCGAGCAGTTCTTCGCGCAATTCCGGCTGCGGGCGGGCGGACATGCGCCTGAGCGAACCGCCATGGTGCGCTATGAGGTGTTCGCAAAAGAGGCGCACCCGTTTGGCCTTCTGCCGAAAATACCCCGAGGGACGCAGCGCCGTTTCAAGCACCTCGCCGGACGCTTCAAGCATGTTCTTTGGCGACAGCAGACGCGCCGCCTTGAGGTTGACGATGGCCTTCTCCACATTGGTCCATGCAGTGTTCTGCGTGAGAATGGCGCCGATGGCAATCTCGAAATCCGTGTCACCCGGCCACCAGTGGGTGGGCCCGTAGTGGCCGGACATGCGGTCATAGAAGTCCTGCAGTCTCGCCGCAAGCCGTTTGGAATGGACCGGGCCGCTCACGTGAACCGCTTCCCCCCGCGCAGCAGACGGTCAACCAGGAGGATACCCATGATGCTGAAGGCGTCGCGAATTTCCCCGTTGGCAACCATGCGCACGGCCTCTTCGAAAGGCACGCGGCGCAGGGAAAGCACTTCCGTCCCCTCGGGCTCGGCCCCGACTTCGTGCAACCCGGTCGCGACGAACAAATATCCCTTCTCCGAGGAGTGGCAGTTGCTCATGTGAATCTCGCCGCCGACGGGTTCCCATCGGTCCGCCGCCAGCCCCGCCTCCTCGCGCAATTCGCGCCGGATGGCCGCGAGTGCGGACTCGCCGGGGTCGGTGCCGCCCTCGATGATTTCCCAGGAGTACTCTTCCATGGTGTAACGGTACTGCCCGACGAGAACGAGCTGCATGTCCGGCGTGAGTGCCAGCACGCCGGTGGCAATGCGCGTTTCCACCACGCCATAGATGCCCGGCGCGCCGTCGGGCCGGATTACCTGATCCTCCCGCACGGTAATCCACGGGTTGGTGTAGACAACACGGCTTTCCAGCGTTTTCCAGGGATTGGCTTCGGTCATGACAACAACTCCTTGCGCGCAATAATAGCGCGTGGCCGGGGGGAAGGGAAAATGGCGGGGCCGCCCGGGTCCAAAAGCCGCGCAAAGCGCGATGCACACCGGCCCCGTGGCCCGGCATGCGACTCATCCCGGCATGCGGCTGTTTGCGAATCCGGTTGGCATGGGGTAGTATGGCCGCGTTTGCATGCGGCACTGCCGGAACAGGTGGAAAACTTGGACTATTTCGAAGGAAAACCGACAAAAGACGACCCGGCCCGCCGGGTGTGGCTGGAATGCAGCGTGCTTGTGTTTCTGCTTGCGCTGGCGGCGGCACTCCGCATCCCGGGACTCTTTCAGGGATTCTGGGGCGATGAACTGTACACGCTGTGCGGTGGCATGTGGCCGTTGGACAAGCTGTTGTCGGGCAAAATGGCCGCCAGCACCTTCACGCCGCTCACATGGCTCGTGGTAAAGGCAACCATTGCACTCTTCCCGCCGTCCGCGCAGTTCCGGTTTCCCGTGCAGATGCCGTTGCCAAGCGACGTGCTGCCGATGCATCTCAGCGAAGCCACGCTGCGCCTGCCGTTCTTCTTCATGAGTCTGGTCACGCTGGTCGTCCTTTTTCTGCTGGTCCGCAAGTATTTTGGACTGAATGCGGCCTTCTGGGCCGGCCTGTTCCTGGCGGTCTCGCCGGAGCATGTGGGTTATTCCAGCGAGGTCCGCTTCTACGGTATGGTGTGTCTTGCCGGGGCTGTGCTTCTGTATGGAGTCCAGTTGGTGCTGGACGGCAGGGGCTGGAAGGGATGGGCACTGACCGCGCTGGGCCTGCTGCTGGGCCTGCCGACGCATCTCTCCTTCTTCTTTGTCACGGCGGGCATCATGGCCGGCGCGGCGGTGTCACTGTTTCTTGATGCCGTGCCCTGGCGGCGGCGGGTGGGCGTGTGCGCGGGGCTTGGCGTTCTATGCGCGGTGGTGGTCGCGGCACAGGTAACCTTGACGGCCTGTTTCAGTCCTGCACCGCTGGGCGAACTCGCCGGACTGTTTGGCAACGAGGATGCCGGCGTTGCCGATACAGCGCTGGAAACGCCGAAAGAAGCCGCCGCCGACAAAACCTATGAACGGCCCGCGCAAAAGTTCACGCTGACGCCGCGCACGTATATCAACATCTGCATCGTGCAGCGCTTTCTGTCGTGTGACGGACCCGCCTGCAAGGTCATGCTTGCCGTGCTGCTGCTTGCGGGTTGTGGCGGCCTCTACGCGCGACGCAGGAGCCTGTTGTTTATGGCGCTGGGGGTGTTCTGCTCGCCCATCCCCCTGTTCTTCGTTCAGGTCAACCACAAGTGGCTGTACCGGTATTTCCTTTTCGAAATCCTGTTGTTCGCGGTGCTGGCGGGCGTCGGCATGGACACACTGTTCCGCCTGGCGCGCCGCCTTGTCGGCGCGGCAAGGCCCCGGTTGGGTCTCGCAGCCTGCGCGATCCTGGCGGCGCCGGTGGTGCTGGTTTATGCGCCGTCATTGGCCGCCGGCATGGAACGGGCCCCCAACTCACACGCGGACGGCGGGATGAAACGCATGTCCGAAACCCTGGCACAGAACCTTGCGCAGGATGATCGATTGCTGTTCCTGCAACCCTTCAAAGTGCGGCTTTCCGTCCAGTTGATTCCATATTACCTGCAGCGCATGCGGCCTGACTGGTACTCCCACGGTGTGATAAACAAGATGACGCTTTGCAACGACGCCAAGGAGCTCGGGAAGGCGCTGGCCAAAATGCCGGGCGACGGATTCTGGGTGGTCTCCTTTGACGCCAACAACCGGGACGTCACGCTGAACAAAGTGCTCGCGGAGTCCGGGGGGCGCCTGTGGTCACAGTTCCCGAATTCATCTCTGTGGCGTATCGGCGGCGACGAACGGCACCGTCCCAGCCTGCTGGCCGAAAACATGGCTGCGGCGGGAGCGCCGGGAATTGAACTGCCCAGGGAGGGGTCGGTGGTGGACACGGCGTACCGGGTCGTCGTTCCGGAAAACAGCGAGCAGGCGCTAAAGACACCAACGGTCCTGTTTCCCGTGGTGCGCGATGAAAGCGGCCAGCCGTCAACGGGGCTCAAGGCGGACTGTTCCTACACGCTGCGTTTCCGGCTTCAACTGGAAAACGTTGTGGCCGGGAGCAACCGCACGCGCACTTTCCGGGTGATGCTGTTCGCCAGGGAAAGCACCATCGATTTGATGTACGCCGACGGCACTGCGGACGGCCAGGATTACACAATCAGCTTTGTGCCCGGCGAGTACCTGCCGGACACGCTCAGCGACGTGAAGATCGGTTTCGGCATTCGCGGCGGCACGGGGGCGTTTCGCGTCGGGAAGGTTGCGCTTCAGCGCGGTTCTGTTCCCAGCCGGTAGATTTCCCACGCGACAGCGCCGTTGATGATGCCCGAGGCGGGAAGGAGGGGCACGTCGTAGCCTTCCAGTGGCACGCATGCGTCAGGCCAGTTCCACATGGGGTCGATCCAGATCACCCCGTCATCCTTCGCGAAATCGCGGTCGGCAAAGAGCGAGACATACACCACCCGCGCACCGGCCGGACGGGCCCTGCGAAGCAGGGCATCCGTCGGATGCTGGTAGCCGATATGCACCGCGAGATCGCCTTCGCGGTAACTGTCTTCGGGATGCGGCGCGCGGAACCCCGCGTTCCATCCGGCCGAATGAAACAGCCTGCCGATGTCGGTGTTGCCGACCTCGTCGGGAAAGAGGTGCCCCATGCTGTACATGAACAACTGCTTCTTGCCGTTGCGCGCCTCGCGCACCCATTCTCCGGCCCGGTCAAGCGCGGTGCGCTCCTCCTTTTCAATACGGAGCAACATGCCTGTGACGGCCTCCGCATAGGCATTGGCGAGAGCGCCCGCGGCACAGGGCGGCACGTTGCGGTCGTCGTGGAAAGCGATCTCGCCGGACTTGTACTGCGCCATGCGGGCGTAGCCTCCATAGGCGCCGATGGTCTCGAAAACAACGGGCATTTTGCCAATCCGCGTGAGCGCGCCGACTATTTCACCCGTGAACATCCATGCGGGAATCGCATTGGCCAGCGTGGGGGAAATGCCTGTCTCTGCGGCGTGGTTGGAAAATGCGGGCCAGTCATGGCCGCCCGCCACCGGCCCGCCAAACACCACCACCATGGCCTTGGTGCCGCGCAGCGGTTCCGGCAGGTCCATGCCGCGCTCGGGTGCGAAGAGCACCACATCCCGGGGCGCGGGGATGGCAGCCGCAAGGGGTTTGATCATCATAAGCCCGCCGGCGCGTCCGGTAATCTCCGCCACCAGCGAAGGCTGCCCCGCGGCATAGAGTTTGCCCCCGTCCGCCAGCCGCCCGGCCGCCTGTTCGGCAACCGGCACCATCGTCCCAACGTCGGCGCGGACCGTTTCGACGGCCCCGGCCATGCGCACCAGATAAGACCCGTCTGCGGGAGTCTGCGCCAGCGCGCCCATCACCGAAAGAATCAGCACGACAGTCATGGGGTGATTTCTCCGTGTTGCCGGACCCGCAAAATACATTGCCGGACAGCGCAAACCCTATGGACGGGGCGGACGAAAACCCCGATTGCCTGCCGGGCCGCGTCCACGGCGTTCGAAAAGAGCTGCGCGCGTGTTCTTCCGGCTACTTCTTGGGCTTTTCCGGCTTGGTCGGTTCGGGACCGACAGCGCCTTCCGCGCCGAGCGGCGGCCGTCCCACGGCCTTGTCAAGACCGGCCAGCGCGGCGGCATAGCCGCGCAGCGACTGGACCAGCGCCGTTTCGGCCGTGCTAAGCGCCAATTCCGCGTCGAGTGTGTCGGCCTGGATGCCCGCGCCCTGCTGGAACCGGAGTTCGGCGAGTTGCAGGCCTTCTTCGCCAAGCGCGCGCGCAGACTTGTCTTTGCGGATGCGCGCGATGGCCTCGGTGGCGCGGGCATGCGCCTGGCGCACGTCAAGCTCCACCAGCTTGTCCACATCGGTCCGCTGCAGTTCGAGCGAGCGCACCTGGGCCCTGGCCGCGGCGACTTCGGAATGGCGGCGTCCGCCCGCGTAAAGGCTCCACTCTGCGCCCACGGAGACGTTCAGGCCGTCCGGCATCATCGTGCCGTTGCCTTCAAGCACCTGGTATCCGGCCTTGGCCGCGGCATGCGGAAGGAATGCGCCCTCCTTCACGGCCACATTTTCCCGGGCCGCCGCCACGGCGGCGTCAAGCGCGGACAGTTCGGGCCGCGACTTGCGCGCCTCGGCCACCAGGGTGTCCACGGGTGTGTCGAGCGGGTCCCAGACAAAATCACCGACCAAATGCACCGGCTGATCGCCCGGCAGCGCAAGCACGCGCCGCAGGTTGAGCATTGCCAGCTTCTCGCCAACCTGGGCCGCCTCCAGGTCGCTTTCACGGGCGCGCAATTCGGTTTCGGCGCGCAGCACTTCAAACCTGCTGGCCATGCCCTGTTCCAGTTTCGTTTTCGCGTCTGTCAGGTGGCGCTGGTAGGCGGAAATGCTGTCGAGCGCCACGGCAACAAGACCGCGCGCGGCGGCGGCGTCAAAGAAGGCAATCTTTGCGTCAAAGGCCAGTTCCAGCAATGTCGCGCGGCGCTTCCATTCCTCCGACCGCGCCAGGTATTCCGACGCGCGGATGCCCGCCGTAATACTGCCCCCCGCGTACAGCAGTTGTTCCACACCGACACCGGCCGAAGCGCTCAGCCTCTTGGGGATGAAACTGTTGACGGGAATGATGTTCTCCAAAATCTTGGGCATACCGACACTTGTTTCTAGCCCGGGGGTGTAGTTGGCGGCCGCCGTGGCTTTCACCTGCGGCATGCGCGCCGATTTGGCCACGCCAACCCG
>CAZOMH010000003.1:0-9673 GCA_964580415.1 uncultured Nitrospirales bacterium | reverse complement strand
CCGCGCTCTCGTCAACGGCCGCATCGGCCTGGCCCGCTTTCGGGTTCTGGGCCAGTGCCAGTTCAACGCAGCGCTTCGCATCAAGCTCAATCGCGTCGGGCGACGGCACGCTCAGACCGCTTTCCCCCGCGGGCACGGTCTCGACGCCTTCGAGCACGCTCTTGGCCCGTTCCAGCATCGGATCAAGCCTGCCGCCGGGCGCGGTGACGGCGGGTGCGTCGGCGGGCGCGGGGGCCGCGTCCACGGGGGCGGCGAACACCAGTCCGGCGCAAAACAGCAGGGGAAGCATACGAATTAGCATGGTGACATATACCTCGGCATTCGGTTTTCGTAACATAATACCCGGCGGGGCACGGTGGCGCAATTTTGACAATATAAAGACAGGCTTGGTTTGGGCGGGCGGGACCGGTATTATCCGTGCATGCACAGGCAAGGATTGCCAGGAATAAAGGGGCCAGGCATTTCCCAATGTACCTTATCGCCACGGAGACAGAACGAATACGCTGCTTCCTGCGAAAGGCGTGCCATCGGCCAACCCCGGGCTTTGCTCCATAACCCCGTTGTGGTAAAGAACGAATGTTACCCATGTGCCCGGTCGCACAGAATTGGAACAACACGCACGTATCCCGTGGGATGCGCCTCCCGGAAGGCATACTATTGATGCCCGTCATAAGAGGTATATCAGTATAGACCGGTCCCCTAAAGGAGGACTTCCGCATGATGAACCCCGGCCTTGGCGCGCACCGCAGCGCCCTTTTCACTTCCGCACTCTGCCGCGGAGTGGGTTTCGCCCTGTTCTTGGTGAGTATTGTTCTGTTTATCGGGGCCCTGCTCATCTTCTTCAACACACCGCCACAGTGGCGTTTGTATCCGCTGCTTCCGGCGGTGGGCACTGCGGCAGTCAGTCTCGCGCTCATGTTTCTTGGCGATCTGCCGGTGCTGGCCTTGAACATCTCGGACAGCCTGCGCGGCATCCGGGAGGAACTGGCAACCATAAACAATCCGCGCGGCTGACGGCGAGCGGTTGTTGTTCCCGCGCAGTAGAACGCGGCCGGGAGCATGGTCTGTTCCCGGCCGCGATGCGTTTGGTCCGTCGTTCTGTTTTCAATTACCCGGCGTAGAAACCGCCGTCAACCACCAGTTCCGAGCCGTTGCAGAAGGTGGACTCGTCGCTGGCGAAGTAGAGCGCCGCATTGGCGATGTCGCTGGCGACACCAAGACGCCGGATGGGAATCTCTGCGGCGATGGCCTTCTTCTTTTCCTCATTGAGATAGGGAGCCTGGAGCGGCGTGTCAATCATGCCGGGGTGAATGATATTGGTGCGGATGTTGTCCGGGCCGAACTGGATGGCAAGCGACTTGGTCAGCGCGATGAGCGCGCCCTTGGCGCAGGTGTAGGAGTCCTGCGCAAGCGAAAAGCCGACCAGACCGGAAATGGACCCGATCAGGATGATCGAGCCGCCGCCGTTCTTCTTGAGCGCCGGAATGCCGTGCTTGGTCAGGAAGAAGGGCCCCTTCAGGTTGATCGCCTGCATTTTGTCCCAGTTCTCCTCCGTCGTGTCGATCACGGAGAGGTCAATCTTCTTGTTGAGCACGCCCGCATTGGCGTAAAGGATGTCGAGTTTGCCGAACTTGGCGGTGCCGGCGTCAATGGCGCCCTTCACATCGGCCTCCCTGCTCACATCGCCGACCACGACCAGCGCCTCGCCGCCGCCCGCCGCGATCAGCCCGGCAGTCTCGTTGGCCGCCGCCTCGTTGATGTCAAAAACCACAATCTTGGCGCCTTCGCGCGCAAAAATGACCGACGCCTCGCGGCCCATGCCCATGCCGGCACCGGTAATAATGGCAACCTTGTCCTTCAAACGCATGACTTTGATTCTCCTGTGTTGATGCTGCGGAAAGTCCATAAAGACGGGCGCTATTCTAACAGACCGCCGCGCCGGGTTTCCTCATGGTTGCGGACGGGGCGCGGCCCCGGTATGCTGGTAGTCATGGCGCGCCCGACCAACAATGCGAATTCCGACACCCCCCCGGACCCCGGGATCACCGTGGTTATCCCCTGTTATAACACGGGACAGCGGACCCGGCCGGTGGCCGAAGGCGCCTCCAAATGGGCGGGACGGGTGATTGTCGTGGATGACGGCAGCACGGACGGCGTGCCGGAGACCCTTGCCGGACCGGGCATTGAGGTGTTGCGCCTGCCGCACAACCGCGGCAAGGGCCACGCCATTATTGAGGGGCTCAAGCGCGTGCTGGCATTACCGGGCCTGGAAGCGGTCTGTCTGATGGACGCCGACGGGCAGCATGACCCGGCCGATCTGCCGCGTCTGGTGGAGGCATTCCGCCACAAAAATGCGGACCTGGTTATCGGCCAGCGCGAGTTCGGAGGAACGCCCGTGCCCTGGCGCAGCCGTTTTGGAAATCAGGTTACGGCGCGGGTCACGCGCGTACTGCTGGGCCACAACCTGCCGGACACCCAGTGCGGCTTTCGCGTGCTGTCGCCGCGCTTTGCCCGGGCTGTGGTGGACCGTGTGGCGGCCGGCCGGTATGAGACCGAGATGGAAATGCTCGTGCTGGCCCTGCGCGGCGGCTTCAGGCTGGCCTGCGCGCCCATTCGCACGGTTTACGAGCCGGGCAACCGCAGCTCCCATTTCCGAAAAGTGCGCGATTCGGCGCGCATTTATTTCCGACTGGTGCGGGTGCTGATGCGGCTGCGTTAACCTGCGTGGGGGCCGGCGACGTTACAATGGAGCGGAGTAAAGAAAAGGCGACGGCTATGCCGACAAGGGCGGTACCGTTGCAAAAGCAATGCGTGACAGGAGCCCCCGCCTGTCGTCTTAAACGCGCCGGTTGACACAGCCGACAGCCGGGGGCGGCTGTCCCACACAGGCACGGAAGACCGTGCGGACAGGTTTCGCCGTGATAATGCGCAGGCAATTCCGGGTCGGTGACATGCGGACAAGGCGGATAATTTGGACCGTGATGCTGGCGGGGGCGGTGTTTCTGTCCATGCAGGCGCGAAGCGCGGCCGAAGACACAAATCCGCTGGGACTGGCCATGGTGCGCCAGCACGCCGAGACTTTCGAGCCGGGCAAGCCTTTCGAGATATCCGTGACCATCAGCGCCGCCGTGGCCGGACAAATTACGGCCATGGGCCTGCGCGAAACCCTTCCCCCGGAATGGAAACTGGAAACCGTTGCCGGGGCAAGCGGCGCGCCGCCCGACCTCTCCCCCAAGCCGGGGGCCACCGATCTGCTGGAATTTGCCTGGATTACAATGCCGCAGTTGCCATACACATTCACCTATGTGGTGACACCGCCCGAAGGGGACGGCGGCAACAAGGTCATTCACGGCGCTTTGGAATACCGCCAGATGGGCGGGGCGCACTACGCCCCCCCCGTCATAACGGAGGTGCGCGGACCCGACCCAAAACCGCCGACGATTACACTCAAGGGCGCCAATCCGGTCACCCTCAGCGTCGGCGACGCATGGCAGGAACCGGGTTATACCGCGCTGGACGGCAAGAACCAGGACATTACGGGAAAGGTGGTCGTCAGCGGTTCGGTGGACACGGGCTCCGCCGGCGAGTACGCGCTTGAATATACCGTGTCGACGGACAACGGCCTGCGCGCAACCGCAACGCGCCGCGTGGTGGTAAAAGAAAACGCGGGAAAACAGACCACCGCGTCCGCGGGAAAGGGTACGGTGTCGGCGGGCACATCCGGCCCCTCGGGCCGCGAGCTTTCCAACCCCATCGCCGCCTCGGCCGGCAAAAACGACGCGAACAAGACCGCGGGCACCGTGGAAAAAGCGGAGACAGCGAATGAAGGAGAAGCCGCCGCGTCCATAAAGCGCCCCGATCTGCCCGATCTCTCCGCCTTCCGTCCGCCGGCAACACCGCAGCCGGGAGACAAGCCCGACTCTCCGTCCGGCAACAACTCGTCCGCCTCGGCTTCGGCGTTGGGCGCAACCGGGTCCAATACTCCAGCCACGTCCGTGCCGCCCATACAGCACCGCGCCCCGATACCGGCGGAAATGCTCAAGGCCGCGGCGAAAAAGAAGGCCGCAGACAAAGGCGCTGAAGGCGCATCGTTTACCACCCCCACCGCCTCTCCAAAAACGCGGCCCCCCGCATCAGCCGTTCCGGGGGCTTCGGCGGAAGTCATTGCCTGCGTGGTGGCTGCGTTTGTGCTGCTGGGCGGATTGGGACTGCTGGGTTGGCGGCTCGTGTACAACCGGCCCATTCGCCGCAAACGCCCGCCGGCCCCCCCGGCCCGATAGTCCGCGTCAGCCGCCCGCTTTGCGCGCCAGATGGTTGAGGGTCTCCCGAAGTTCGAGGATGGCCTGGCTCTGCGCCTCCAAATGGTCCAGCACCACGCGGATTTCCTCTTCTGCCTTCGCGTTGACCTGGTAATCAATGTCCGCGGCCAGGCGGTCCCGGCGGTTCTGCCTGTTCTGGCTGATCATGATCAGCGGCGCAGTGTAGGCCGCCTGCAGTGAGAGCACAAGATTCATCAAGATAAAGGGATACGGGTCCCAGTGCTCTATGCAGGCCGTCACGTTCAGGATGACCCACACAGTCAGAATGATCGACTGAATGATGATGAAATGCCAGGAACCCGCCACGGAGGCCACGCGGTCGGCCATCCGCTCGCCGAACGAGGCCTGATTCAGAAACACATCGTTGGTGTTCTGCACCGGGGGATGGTCGTGTTGAAAAGGGCCGGGAAATTCGTTCTTGGGCATTGGCAGCCGTTCCTTTGCTGGTTTCGGGAATGTCTATTTCATGACGGTTCCGGTCACACCGCGGTTGACGAGTGTGGCGATGGCGGCCAGCACCTGTGCCATGGTGATACCGCCCGGCGAGGCGATATAACGGGGCTCCCACCGGGGATGAAATTTCTCTTTGTACAGGCGCAGTCCCTGGAAATTGTAGAAACGCCCGCCGTGCTCGTAGATCATGGAGGCAAGCCGGTTCCAAAACGGGGCCGTCTGGCCGCCTTCAATGCCCGAGAGCGGCGCCATGCCCAAATTAAACCGGACAAACCCGGCATGCGCGCCCCATTTCATGAGATACAGGAAGAGCGCCTCCATGGCGCCGTCGGGAGCGTCGGCGCGGTGGCGCATGAGGTCCACGCTGAGTTCTGTGCCGTCGCCGGACTCAAACATGTTGGCAAACGCGACAATCCGGCCGTTGCGGCGCAGCAGCGCGTGGCGAAACCGGCACAGATAGTCCCTGTCAAAGTAGCCGAGTGAAAAGGCCTTCTCCCGCCCGTTCTTTGCCCGAAGCCATTCGTCGGACACCTCCCGGAGTTCGGCAAGAAGCGCCGGGACCGCGTCGCGCTCCACGATTTCGAAAACCACCGCGTCGCGCTCCATCCGGTGCAGCAGATTGCGTTCGTTCTTGTTCGACGCACCGTCGAGCGACCACGTCCGCAGATCGATCATGGCCTCTTCGCCGAACTTGGCAAGAGACAGGCCTATATCCGCGTAAAGATGAAGCGTTTCTGGCCGGACCTGGTAGAAAACGGGCATCAATCCCGCACGGTCGCACAGATCGCGGAAATCCCAGACCAGATCGCGCGCCGTGTCGAGGTCGCCGACCGGATCACCCATGGCCACGGCGCAACGGCCGGACAGACCGTACATGACAAAACCAGGGTGCTCATCGTGGAAAAGAAAGCGCTTGTCGCCCAGGAGTGCGAGCAGGGCATTCGTGTTGTCCGAAAGTGCCAGGGCCTGCCCGGCCTTTTCCAAGTCCGGTGACGCATTGTCCGGAATCACCGATGCCGGACGGAGCAGTTTGGCCAAGGCGAGGCCGGCCAGCAGCACCCCCGCCCCCACGGAGGCGCGCAGCGAGCGCGGCGCGCCCTCGGAAAAGGCAAACTGCCACCACAACTCGGAGGAATACTCGACATGTTTGTGGGCAAAGAGCACCAGCCACAGGGTGCTTCCCGCAATTACCGCTATGGCCCCGGCCCAGCTCCAGCCCAAGCGCGGCGCAAGCAGGGATGAGCGGCGTCTGAATTCACGGTGGCACGGTATCAGTGCAACCAGCATGCCGCCCAAAACCACCGCCTCCTCGTAATCCAGCCCCTTGAGCAGGGACAGCACAGCACCGGCGGCCAACAGCACCGATGTGAGCCAGTAGGCGGCATCCACCCGGCGCTGCAGGGCGCGTCCCAGGAACAACAGCAGCACGCCGACCAGGCTTGCCAGGAAGTGGGAAAATTCAACCATCGGGAGCGGCACCAGGCCCTGAAGAAGCGTGATGCGGTTGTGGGCGGGGGGGGTGGCGCCCGAAAAAAGCAAAATGGCGCCGCCGGCCATGGTGCTTATGGCAAACACGCTCGGGATGACCGGGGACAGATTGCGCAACACGGAGGTGAAGCGTCCCAGCACCGCCCGGCGGTTGAGGATTTCGTGCGCGCCGAGCAGCGCGCAGGCGAGAAACAGGGGCACAAAATAGTAAATCACCCGGTAGAGCAGAATGGCGCTGATCAGATGCGGACCGGAGGCGTAGGGGGACAGGAACGCGAGCATGATCGTTTCGAAAACACCCAGTCCGCCCGGCACCTGGCTCACGAGCCCGGCAATGACGGCGATCATGAAGAAACCGGCGAAGGAGGCGAAGCCGAGGGGCGCGTCCAGGTGAAGAAGGCTGTAGAAAACGGCGCTTGTCAGGGTCAGGTCCACGGCGCCCGCCAAGACCTGGCCGAAGGCAAGACACCCGCCGGGCAGGGCCAGTTCATGACCGCGCCAGCGAACAACACCCCAGCCCAGCGCGCTTAATGTCAGATAGGCGCCCGAAAACGCGAGCAGCCCAAGGCCCAGGGGAATGTGCAGGTGCGCCGGGAACATGGCCGGCAGCGCGCCGGCAGGCTCAAGCAGGCAGGCCAGACCTCCCATTGTGGCAAAACCCAGCCAGCCCGTAACCGTGCAGAATGTGACAATCCGGGCAATTTGGCCCGGGTCCACGCCCCACGCCGAGTACAGCCGGTAGCGCACCGCGCCGCCGCTGAGCACCGAATGTCCCACGTTGTTGCTCAGCGAGTAGCCGACAAAGGAGGCCAGCGCGAGCCGGTGATAGGGCAGCGACACCCCCGCGTAGCGGAACCCAAGCACGTCGAACAGGGTGAGCATGAAATAGCTGCCGGCGGCAAAACACGCCGCAACGGCCGCCTGGCCGATGGTAATATCGTGAAATGCCGCGCGCAACTCGCGGTAATGGTACTCGCTGAACACGCGGTGCATGGCGTAGCCTGCCAGCAAAAACACGACCAGCCCGAAAAGTGGCGCAATGCGGCGCGCCAGCGTTCCCAGTGAAAGTTCTTCGGCCTTCATGCAGTTTGTCTAATCCTCATGTTCAACTTGTGTGACAGCCGCTCCCCGCCGCGGCGCAACCCTCGGCGAAACCAAGGCGGCTGCCAACGTACGGCGCATGTACCGGGGGCGCCCGTCCCGCGTGCCTTGTGCCGGTTCAGGCATCGTCTCGCGGGTCTTCTCTGATAGCGATTGATTTGTCCCCGTCCTCTGCCGCCGCGTCTTCCAGCACCTGCAAAGCGGCCTCTGCGTCCGCGGCGCGCACCTGTAGTGCCGCGAATTGTCCCAAAATGGGGATTTCGAGGCGCAGATAGGGTTCGCAATGCACCCATCCGTCAATGCCGCAACTCTCCAATTTGGCGCGGATGAGGTCCGCCATCCCCTCGTCGCCCTGGAACACCGTCACGAGGTCCGTGTACTCCTTGATCACAGAAGGATTGTCGTACAAGCAGGAATCACTCGCGAATATCGTCGGATGTTCCGTGTCTTCGACCCCGTCCAGGGGAAGCGATTCGACGAGGTCGGCATCGCAGGCGGCGCAGCGGGTGTAACCGGCCTCAAATTCGGAACGACATTTCGGACAAAACATGGCCCATTCTCCCGAGACAGCATGTTGTTTCTGGACGCACGCTGGTGTGCGGCGCGAGTCGGACTCCCTGCGTCCGCCTCTGACTACAGCATATCACACAGACACAGCACGCCGGATCGGCGTGCCTGCCGAATGCCCTTCGGCTTTCATCCCGTTGTCCAATCCCCACTGTCGGGCTTGTGGGACAGCCGCCTTCGGCTGTCAGCGCACGAAGTATGCCCAGAGCTGACAGGTCAACTCACCGTGGTCAGGCCTGGTCCCCGGGGGTTTCCTCTTCTAATGTCTCGGCGTCCTCTTTCAACGCCACCGCATCCGCCAGGGTCTGGCGTGCGGCCGCCTCGTCTTCCGCCCTCACCTGCACCGCGCCCGGAGACAGGCTCGGGAAGACGCCATGGGTTCCTTCGCCCTCGATCCACGCCTCGATACCCGCGCTTTCCAGCTTGCCGCGGACCACGGCCGCCGCCTCGGCGTCACCCTCGAATACCAACACCAGTTCCGTGTATTCCTCCTCCTCCGTCGGAAGGGATTCCACAAGGTCTGTTTCGCAGGTCTCGCAGCGGGTGAACCCCACTTCAAACTCAGAACCGCATTTCGGACAGAACATGTCATTTCCTCCCGCAACGGGACGTTGCGTCTTGACGGGCCTCTGCCGGCCGGAAAAGGTCCGGATCGCACTGCCCGCCGCCTATGACAGCATATCACAAGCATGCACCGCGCCTGCATGCGCTCCTGTTTATATTTTCGCACACCCTCGGGTATGATGGAACCATGAAACCGTTCACGAGAAGAAATTTCCTGGCAGGTGCGGCGGTTCTGGCGGGCGGCGCGGCCCTGGCCCGGGGCGGCGCGGCCGTTACAGGCGCACTGCCCGCCGCAAGGCAGCGGCGGAGTTGCTATATCAACTTCGCCGAACACCTGCTCAACGCATACAACCCGAACATGGTTTACCCCGACCTGCCGAACCGGTGGACCGACGGGGCGTGGTTCCGTTTCATCGACATGATTGGCGATTTCGGGTTCACCCATTTCGAGTTCTGGCTGGTGCCGCGGCTGTTCAGCCGGGCCGGGCTGGAGCAGCCCTTCGGCGGGGCCTTCGCCAGCCAGATGAACGCCATCATCGCCCATGGCCGGAAACGGGGTGTGGGGGTAAAACTGCTCGCCGCGCTGACCACCGTCGGAGACGACTGGCACACGCACTGTCCCAACGTGCCGGCCGAGTGGGATGAAGTCGTCATGCTGTGGGACCAATGGACCAGGCGGCTGCCGGACCTGGATGTGATCGGCCTCTTCCCGGGTGACCCGGGCGGATGCTCCCGCAACGGATGCACCGCGCAGACCTTCATCGACAACGTGCTGAAGATCACTGAACTCGTGAAGAAGAACCAGCCGCAGGCGGAGATCGAAATCGGCACCTGGGGCACGCCCTTCTGGGGCTGGGGCACCATTGAAGGACCACCGGGATGGAAAGGCGAGTTCATTCAGTCCATCCAGGGTACGGCGTGGAAATTCGACAAGAAGCGCGCACGAGTCCATGGCCTGCTTTCTTAAGCGTTTGCCTGAATTCCCGAAGGACACTTCGGTCGCGATCAATCTCGCGTTTAACCCGGACGGCAACCCCGACCAGGGCACGGGTGAAATGGACGCGCGACCCTGGGCGCGCGAAATCGCCAAGACCAACCGTGTCCTCACCTGGGACTTCAGTCTGACCGAAGGCGAAAACGCCGTACTCCCGCACCACCGTTTTGCCCGCCTCTTTGCCCAG
>CAZOMH010000002.1:0-28620 GCA_964580415.1 uncultured Nitrospirales bacterium | reverse complement strand
GGCGTTGTCACGTCGTCCCAGAAAGGCGAGTCCGGCGTGTGGACGAAGTACTTGAAGAAGTTCCACTCGTCGGCAAGCGAACAATACCCCGAAAAGAGTTTCTCGCCCATTTCATCCAGCAGTGCCCGGCGCAACAGGGCATCGCAGAACACCTGATACACGGCAGCACCGGTCGAACCGGTGCCATGCCCGCAATCCCACCGGGCGAGGACTTCCAAACCCTGCTTTTCCAGGGTGGAGAAAGCGGACGCATCCCGGGTGAGGATATCCAGAAGAGGCTTCAGGATTTCAGCCGCCGCGCCGGATGTGTCGTCGAACTGGACGGCCCGCATCTCGTCCAGGGTCCATTGTGATTTCGTTTCGAGGAGTTGCGTGATGCGGCCGGCCCGGTCGCTGGGCTGCCAGTAACCCTGGAGCTGGTCTATTGGGCCGAGCGGCTTTATGGTGGACATGTTGTTGGCGGTGACGATGTATCCCTTTTCAGGATTGACGAGGTGCGGGTTCTGTTCGAAAGGCAGGTACCCCAGGATTTCATCATCGCCGGAGGCGCCGTCCAGCACGCGCTTGGGATTGACGTGTTTGGGCCGAATCGGCAGCTTTCCCGCGGCCCACCAGGCAAAGTTTCCGGCGGCGTCAACATAGGAAATGTTCAGGCCCGGCGAGGTGATCAGCGCCGCCCCTTGGGCAAAACTGCCGGTATCCTTGGCGCGTGCCATTTGGTAGAACCCAAGCATATCGTCATACGGCACATGCTGCCAGACCCAGGACAGGGCAATGTCGGCCCCCTGGTATCCGTCAAGTTTGCGGAGCAGATCGGTGATAATCGGACCATGCGGCGTGGAGCGGATGGTGCAGGTTTGGTCCTTGCCGAAACGGACGTGGATGGTCTCCGTCTCCGTCTTGACGTCCACCCACGCGCCCCTGTACATCACCCTGGACGGATTACCGGACTGGAACTTCTCCCGGTAGACATCCAGGTCGTCGTTTTCGAACATGGTCAGCGCCCAGCCAAATGTGCGGTTGTGCCCCAGCAGGGGCACGGGGAGCAGGGGAATGTAATGGCTGTACAGCTCGTAGTCGCCGTACTTGAGATGGGCCTCATACCACACACCGGGGTTGGTGAATCCGATATGGGGGTCGTTGGCAAGCATGGGCTTGCCCGATTTGCTGCGCGCCGGACCCACCACCCATGAGTTGCTTCCCAACTGGGAGCCGAACAACTTTGAAAACGGCTGCAGCCGGGACATGCAGGCTGCCAGCATGGCCGTGGAATCCGAAACGGATTCCACGCCGGGGGCCGGCAATGCCGCCGCATGCCGTTCCGCGTAGTCCTTCGCCTCCTCCGCCGATTCCATGATCGTGACGGGCGTTTGCAGGCTGTATCCGGCAAACAGGGGGGAAATATCGGTTTGCGGCAACTTTTCCCGGAGGGCCGAGGCGATGGCGTCGCCGCGCAGTCCTTCGGCGAAGGTGATGGGGAGGATCGCGGCGACCGTCATGGAATCAACCGGGGTAAAGGGCCGCGGATGAATGCCCAGCAGGGCGAATTCCATCGGCAGCGGCTCGGTCTCCATGCAGTAATTGATGCCCGCGATGAATGCCTCGGTCAGTTGGCGCAATTCGGGGGGGAAACTCTTGTCGTCCGCGTAATACTCCTCCGCCAGACGCCGGAGCCGGAACGTCCGGATCAGGGCGTCCGTCGGGGCGGCCAACGGCCCGGCCACCTCGGCCAGTTCACCCTGCGACAGCCTGCGCAGCAGCTCCATCTGAAACAGACGGTCCTGGGCCATGACGTAGCCCAGGGCAAAATGCACATCCCGCTCATTTTCCCCGAACAAATGGGGCACCCCCCAGTCGTCGCGGACGACCCGCACAGGCGCCGTCAAAGAGGGGTGCGAGACCGTCCCGTCCAACCGGGGATGGCGGGTTTTGGCCAGAAATCCAATCCAACCCGCTGCCGCCACTATCGCTACCACGAGCAAGAACAGCAACCACTTGGCAAACCGCTTCCACTTCCGCATACGGCACTCCTGTCTCCTGAATGAGGATACTGCGCTCCAGTATCCCCCCTGCGGCTTTTATGATTCAAACATCCCCTCAAAACGGCAGGGATTGGCTTCTCGCACCGGGATAAGCATAATGATGCACCGGGCACACCGGTGCCCGGGCGTATATTTCAATCGCCCGGACGTTACCCTGTGAACGGCATCCCCACGGTTCGCCGGACCGGCGTCCGGGAAAGGAGAGGAACGCATGTTCATCGCTTGTCGGCATCGCGAAATCTGGGGCGCTATTGGCATGACCGCCGTCCTCGTGCTTGGCTGCATTCTCTTCCTTTCCGGGACCGCATCAGCACTGGTGTACCGGGCACCCGAAGGCTCGCTGAAGGACAATTGCGTGGTCTGGCGGGATGGCACCTTTTACCTGTTCACGATGTACCGGCACGAGCAGCAGATTGCCGACGTGCGCGATCAGTGGTGCAATGTCTGGCTGGCCACCTCCACCGACGGCGTTCACTGGAAGGACGCGGGGCCGGTCATCGAGAATGCCCCCTTCGTCATCTACGCCATGCGCGTGTGGAAGGTGGGCGACCGCTACCTGATGAACCACGGGAGCTATACCGGTGACAAGCAGGATGTCCTGCGCTTGTGGGAGTCATCCGACCTCGTTCACTGGACGTACCTCGGACCCGGGTTTGACGTGCGCAGGCCCGACGGCCAGCGCATCGACCACATGGATGTGATCAGCGAAAGCGAAGGCGGAAAGACGGTCTATTACGGCTACGCCGTGGGCGGCATGCTGCGCTCTGAAGACGGCGTAAAATGGGCTTGGACGGGGGAGTTCCCCTTCACCGACAATCTCAATGTCCGTGTCGTGCAGGAACCGGGCGGATGCCAGCGCATCGGCGACAAATACTACCTCCTCGTGGGCGGATTCTATCCCGGCTCCTTCCAGTACGCCGTTGCCACCTTCATCGGCGACAAGCCCGCGGGCCCGTTCAGTCCCGATTACCCGGCGTTCCGGCTCAACGGTTACTCCGGGCGCAATGTGGTGGCCCTTTGGGCAGGGTATTGCCGCCTGCCCGATGAAACGCTCCTGACCAACTACATGCTCGACCCCGGCGGTCTCTTCTGGTGGCATGCGCCGCTCAAATCCGCTGTTGTGGACGCCGCGGGCCATCTCCACATGGGGTATTGGAAAGGAAACGACGTCCTGAAAGGTGCCGAACAGCCCTGTGACACCGGGAAACTAATTCCCGCCTGGTCCGGTTCAAACGACGATGGTGACACGTCGCAGGACCACATCACGCTCAAGGCGCCTCCGCTGCCGTCGCCCCGGTGGATTACGCCGGGAAAACCCAACATGGCGCTCGCTTTTCTCGGAACAACTTTTGACGGCGAGAAGGGCTTTGTCATGGAAGGCTCCATGAAGGTCACGGCATCCGACTGGATTGTCTTTCCCGGTGTGGGCATATGCCTCGAAGGAAAGGACAAGACGGCCACGTCCGTCCTGTTCGAGTCCTGGGGCCAGACGGAAATCGGGACACTGCGCTGGACGGAACAGCCGCGCTTCGAATCGGAAGACCGGACCGGATACGGATGCGCCACCGTGGCCGGTATTGCTCCGGGTGAAACGTGCCGTTTCCGGCTGCTGTTTCGGAAGAATATCTTCGAGATATACCTGAACGACCTGCTCGTCCAGACCTATTCCGTTGAGAATTTTACCGGCCGTATCGGTTTCATGGTGCAGGACGGGGAAACCGTCATCAGCGACCTGAAAGCCTGGGAAATGAACCTGTCCTAGTCGTGCTTTCTACAAAAGGCCGGTTGGACAGCATGCAAGAAGGAGCAGCCATGCAGAAGATAAAACGCCACATCACAAACGTCCTGCTTGCAGGTGCTTCTCTGGCCGTCCCGATGACGGCAGGGCTGGCCGTGGGACAGGATTCCGGCGACAAAGCAGGCTCCGCCGCGGTCGCGGAAACCATCACGATTGTCAACGAGCGCATCTCGGAGAAACCCATCGACCTCAAGCAGGGCGGACAGTTCATAGAACCGCTCTGCAACTTGATCCCGTCCATGCTGGCGCAGCAGGTGGCGGCGGACAGTTTTGAGGAGGAACCGCCGTACAAGGTGGCCTACAAACAGGAACTCGACAAGCCTTTCCGGCCCTGGTATCCGGACGGCGCGGTGCATACCGCGCAGTATGCGTTCGACACCGAAAATCCGTTCAACGGAATGCGCAGCCAGAAGATCGTACTGGAAGGCCCGCACAGCCGCGCGGGGATATCCCAGGACGGCTTTTACCTCAAAGAGGGCCTTGCCTACCACCTCCGGCTGCACGCGCGCAGCGAAGGAAATGTTCCGGTGCGGGCCTGGCTCCATGGTGGGGGTCGCGCGCTTGCAGGACCGGTCGAACTCGGTCCCGCAACCGTAGACTGGACGCTCCTCGAAACGGACCTGCGCGCCCTGGGCGCATGCGGCAACGCCACGCTCACCCTTGAAGGCGAAGGGCCCGGCACCCTGTGGCTCGACCGCGTAACACTCATTGGCGAGGACGCCGTGCTCGGCATCTGGCGGCCCGACGTGGTGGATGCCCTCAAGGCGATGAATCCCGGTGTGGTGCGGTGGGGCGGCAGCACCATGGAAGGCTACGAATGGGACCGGTGCATCGGGCCGTGGGACCGGCGCGCGCCGTTCAGCACCTGCTGGGGCGGACTCGAACCCAATTTCGTCGGCGTGGAGGAGTTTGTTCAACTGTGCCGGCACATCGGCGCGGAACCTTTGATTTGCCTGCGCTGGTCGGGCAAGACACCGGCCGACGCCGCTGCCCAGGTCGAGTATTTCAACGGCAGTCCTGACACGGTATGGGGCCGCAAACGCGCCGAAAACGGGCACGCCGAACCGTACCGCGTCAAGTACTGGCAGATCGGCAACGAGGTCGGCGGCAAGGCGTACGACAACAGTGTCCGCGCATTTGCGGAAGCCATGAAGAAAGCGGACCCGGACATCAGGATACTGTCCGCCTTTCTGACGGACAAAACGCTTGCGGAAGGGGGCGACTATCTCGACTATCTCTGCCCGCACCATTACGGCTGCGCCGATCTCGCGGGGAAAGAACGGGAATTCCGGCATATAAAAGAGCAAATCGCGCGCGACAGCCGCGGTCGTGATGTGCGTGTTGCCGTGACCGAATGGAACACCACCGCCGGGGACTGGAATCTGGGCCGGGGCACACTGCAGACGCTTTCCAACGCGCTGGCCTGTTCGCGCTACCAAAACCTCATGCACCGCAACGCGGACCTGGTCGAAATCGCCATCCGGTCCAATCTCGTGGACAGCTTTGGCTCTGGTGTTATTCAGACCGGCCCCGGCTGGCGCTGCCTCGCGCCCACCTACCACACCCAGCAGCTTTACCAGCGCGCGGCAGGCTCCTGGCCGCTGCGCATCAACCGCTCATCCGAAAATCCCCGGCCCGACCAGGCACCGGATATCAGCGCCACCGTCAGTGAAGACGGCAGAACGCTGCGGCTGTACGCCGTGAATGCCGCGGCGAATCCCGCCGCGGTGACAATCCGCACGGAGGGTTTCCCGTCCCGCTTCGCAAAGGTTTCCCAAACAATTCTCAAAGACCGTGAAGACACCGGAACCGCCGAGGTGATGAATTCCCGCGACGACCCGCTTCGCATCGCGCCGCAAACGTCTTTGCCGGAGGTGTTGTCCCCGGACTTTCCCGTAACATTTGCGCCGCTGTCGTTGACGCTCCTGGAAATGACATTGGACAAGTGATCTTGCCGGGTCGCCTGATTGCCGGGAGTGTCCCCATTGCCGGGGGCAGGCGATTGTGAAATGTTTTCTTTTCGCCCGCGCGTCCGCGAGATTTCCTGCCGCGGGAATCGGCGGGGAGTCATGCCGGGGTTTGGTAGCATGCGGCCGCGACCCCACGGGCGTATCCTTCGCGGGACAATCCCCCATGCGGGAGACCGGCACTGCCTGTCGTCGTTCCCAAGGCAGAGCGGACGATTGCCGAATCCGTGGCGTCGCTCAAGTTGCTTCTGGATGACCCTATTCCTACCGGCTTCCTGAGCGCAAACCCAAAAAGAAGAGCGCGAAACCGGTCACGGTCAGCTTGGACAACGCTTCCAATTCATCTTCACCGCCATTGCACCCGCCTCCAGTCTCAGCTTCGCCTTCGGCGGTGATTTCGCCCTCGGCCACGGACTCGCCTTCGACGCCGCTCTCGCCCTCAATCGCAATTTCGCCTTCAACCGCGACCTCGCCTTCGACCATGATCTCGCCTTCGCCCTCAGTCGAAGGTTCACCTTCGACGGTGATTTCACCTTCCCCCTCTCCCGGCGCCAAGACGGTCAAAACGAACGGGTCGGAGACAACTTGTTCGTGGAGGTCGGTTATCACGCACGAATAGGTGCCTGCATCGCCTGCGGCGATATGTTCCAGGGTAAGTTGCGGCGCGTCACCGCCGACATTGCCGCCCTCTTTGATCCACTGGTAGTGAAGGGGCGGCAGACCGCCGGAAACGGCAACCGTGAACGTGTGCGCTTCTCCGGAACGGCTCCCTGCAGACAGCGGCTGGCGCGCAATCGTCATGTGGTCGGCCACGGTCACCAGCGCTGTGCGTGAGGTGATTGTTTCGGAGGCGTCGGTGACGACACACTGGTATTGCCCGGAATCCTCCGGCCCAAGACTGCTGAAGGCCAGTTCGGGCGCATCGGTACCCGCAGCGGCGGCATCCTTGTACCACTGATAATGAATCGTGCCTTCCGAGTCCTTCACGGCCACGGAAAGTGACAGCGGTTGCCGCGCGTATGCCTGGGCATCGCGGGGTTCGGCAACGAACTTCAACGCGCAGTTCGCACAGCAGGGCAGCGTCGCGGGATTTTGGGCGGGGTCCTTTGCCGCGGATACATAGGCGTCAAAATTGCCGCATACCGCGGCAAATTCCCGCGCATTTGTATAGCCGTCCCCGTCGAGATCGCCGTTCCCGGACAACAACCCCGCGAGGCTGAGATTGTAATTTGCTGGGTTTAACGTGATGTGCGCGCTGGCACTGAATTCGGAAACGAGCGTTTGAACGGCGGCTGGTTCAGCCAATGTGAATGTTGCGGCCGAATGCCGGTTAAAGTCGTCGCACGTAAAATGGTACAGCATTTCCATGAAGTCGCACCGCCAGCCCAGCGTGTTGTCCTGGGCAAAACGGGCAAGATTCGCCTGGTAAACGGCGAGAATCTCCGCGTGGTGCGGAGCCGACTCGTCCCTCAGCAGTGTGTCAAGCAGGCGGAACTGCGCCCGGTCCACGACCCCGTCCGAATTGTCGTCCAGTGTGTTCACGTCCGGCGGCGGACCGTCGTCAAAGGAATTCACAATGATCTTCACATAGGATTCTTCAATGCCGGCTTCCAGGGCGTTCGCCCAAACAGGCGACAATAGCGCCGGCAAACATGCCAGAAATATGCGCAGACAGATGCGCCCGTTGTAATCCACGACAATTCCTTCCGCAAAGCCCGAACAATGGGGCACCTTGACCTGCCATTACCGTTGCTGCCGGTATTTCCGCTGATTATGCCAACGGACCATGCGTTTTTCAAGGGGAAAATCGAACACTTTGTCTTGCCGCATGCCTCCGCACAGGTGTTTGAAAGGGCCAAATCCTTGCGTGAGAATACTTATGCAAGAACATCAGGCCAACGCACCCGGGCCCGGTAACGCCGCCCGGGCAACGCGACAAGGCGCGATACTGTTTCAGCCCCGCGAAGACTGCGATGCTTTTACCAGTCCTTGTCCTCTGGAAAACAGTTGACGAATTTCACGCTGGTGCGGAGTTCGGCCATCATGGGCGCGACGGTGTCGCGCCAGAGGGCGTAGTGGGCGGTTTCTTTGTGGGCGGCGGGGGCTTCGGGGGTGCGGTAGGCTTCAACCAGCACGAAACGTGCGGGGTCGGCGGCATCCTGCATGACGTCGAAGCGGGCAATGCCCGGCTCTTGAACGCTTTGCCGGGCGTTGGCAACAGAAGCCTCGCGGAATGCGTCGATGCATTCCGGCTTTACATGCACCCGCACATGAACGACCAGCATGGCTGCTCTCCCGGCGTCCGCTCAGGCCTCTTCTTCGGCGGCGGTGTCCAAGTCGTGATGCACGAACTTGTTGATGGCTTCCTGATCCTCGGGCTTGAGCCTGGTAAACAGGATGGCGACCTTGAAATGGTCGTCGCCGTAATCGTCCGCCTCGCAGCGGACGACGACGCCTTCGGCGTCGATGCGGCGGGGAACGGGTTTGGGCAGTTCGACGGCGATGCCGATCTTGGTCATGAGCGGCACGGGTCGGACCGTATGGCACAGCACACCGGCCCCGCTGATGTTGTCAACGTGATTCAGCAGGCCCGCCCCCGAATCGCTGTCAATAATACTGACGCCGCGCCTTGAGCGCGGATACCGCCTTCTGTCATCCGAAGAATCGCTGTACATACTCCCACCCTCATCGCTTGTGAACCATCACATGACGGCCCCGGGAAACCGGAACCAATCTTATGCATAATCATAACCGTCGGGGCGGCTTTTTTCAATGCCGCCGCCGATGGTAGACTCCGCACGGGTGACAAGCATGAACGAACGCATTACAGGCGCCGTCCGCGCAATCGAAACCGTCGTCCCGCCCCTGCTGGCCCTGGCGATGACGGGATACTGCCTGATGTTTGCGCTCAGGACCACCGCGGGTGTGCAGTGGCCCCATGAATGGGACGCTTTCCGCGACATCGGCGCGGCGCAGACGATGCTTGACGGCCGCTACCCGGAAGACACCATCCTGCCCGGCAGGACTCTTTGGTACAACCCCCTTACGGCGGCCTGCAACGCGGCCTTTTCGGCGGCAACGGGGGTGCCGTTGCCGCGCGCAAACGTTTTGCTGGGTCCCTGGCTGCAATTGCTGACACCGGCCGGGTTCTTTGTGCTGGTCTGGGTGCTGTTTGGCCGGTGGGCGGCAGTGCTCGCGCTTGCGGCCTTTCTCTTCGGCAAGACGAGCAATATTCCGGCCTGGAATTGTGCCACCTATTCGCCGTGGCTGTTCGCACCGGTGTTTGCGCAGGGCTTCTTCTATTTCACACTTGCGGGTTTCGTGCTTGTCCGGCGGAAATGCCCGAAAAGCCGCGCCGGGCATGCACTGGTCGGACTGCTGCTGGGGCTGACGTTCATGGCCCACACGGCGCCCGCGGTCAACGCGGGCGGCATTATTGCGGTGGTTTCCTCGGTGGCGGCGTGGAGGGCCCTGCGGGGCGGCGGGGTGCGCGCCGCATGGCGCGAAGCGGCGGAGCCGCTGCTGGTGCTTCTGGCTGTGGCGTTCGTGACGAGCCTGCCGTTCACATGGTCCATACTGCGCGACTACCACTTTCACGTGCGCAACCCGTGGCCGGGTTTGTATGCATCGGCCTATGTGGAGTTGGCGCAGTTTCCCGAGCGGGTGCGCGAGGCGGTCAACTGGAAGAATCTGTTTGTGCTGGCGGGTGCTGCCGCCGTACTGGCGCGGACGGACTGGCGCCGCGCCGCGCTGGTGCCATTCACATGGATGGCGCTGTCCGCGCTCTTTCTCGCGCAGAACTATGCCGCACAGGCGCTTTTGCGCCGGGGCGTGGTCATGACAACACTGGTGCCGGGACACCACGCGGCAATCTACCTGTCCGCCGTGCATTGGGTGTTCTTCGGGGCCGGTGCGGCGGCGCTGGCGCAGGGCGCGGCGCGGCTGCTGCTGCGTGCGGCGGGACGCGGGGACACAGAGAACAACGGCGGCGCTCCCGCCGTTTTGACGCGGGCGGCATGCTGCACGGCGGTGCTGGCGGCGATCATTGCGGTCTTGTTCGCGCAGCGCCCCTACCGCGACTGGCCTGAAATGGGCATCACCCACAACCGCGGCGAATATGCGCGTCTCTATGAATCCAAGGAGGCCATGTACCGGTGGATATTGCAAAACACCACGCCCGACGCCGTTTTTCTGACTGACAAAGACGACCCGGTGGGCTTGCAGGTGGTCATGCCGACCGCCCGAAAACTCGCGGGGGCCATGCTGCTGTACCTGAACCCCTATGTGGATGTCCAGCCAATGCTGGGCGATCAGAACACCATGCTCCAGGCCATGCGCGACGGTGACAGCGCCGCGTTTTACGAGGCGGCGAAAAGACGGGGGATAACCCACTTTCTTGGGCGCGACAAGGACCCCGGCGGCAATCCGGCACCGGCGCCAAAGTTCTTCCGGGAAGTCTTCCGCGCGGGCGGACTGGTGGCCTATGAACCCGTGCCGCCCGCCGCGGCAGGCGGCTGATTTTCAGGACACAGGCGATCCAGCGTCTTCATGACATCCGCCGGAACTGGCGCACCGGGAGCGCCTTTGCTGAACGCAGCCAAAACGGGGGCCCTGTCATGCCGCACGTAAAGCCCGTCGATCAACGGGAGGAAAAACGCCCCCAATTCGGGGCTGGTTTCGGCAAGTTTCTGTATAAGCTGCCGCGCCTCCGCGTCCCTGCCCCGGTATGAGAAAATGCGCCACATCATGATGTTGAAAGAGGGGTTGGCGGGGTCTTTCTGCAGCAGGAGCGCGATTTCAGGTTCGGCCTCGTCCAAGTTTCCAAGCATCAGAAGCGCTTCCGCCCGGGAGCGGTGGGGTTCAAAGGAATTCGGTTCCCGCTTCAACACCGCGGCGACAAGCGGCAGCGCCTTGGCGGGCTCGCCGCAGGCGATATGGGCGTCGGCCAGTTTGAGCATGAGCAGGCAGTCAGGCGGTTCGTGCGACAGCGCCTGTTCAAGCAGCCGGACGGCGTCGGCACAGCGGCCGAGCCTTATATATTCGTCTCCCAGGGCGTTGTAGATATGCGCGGGCTGCATCGGATCGAGACGCACCGCGCGTTCAAGATTGGCAAACGCTTCATCGTGACGCCGGTCGGTGTGATCCTGGTTTCCAAGATAGGCATATCCCTCCGGATAGTCCGGGAAAGCCGCAATCATGCGCCGCGCAATGTCCCGCATGCCGTCAATCTGCCCGGCTTCGAGCAGGGACTGGAGCACCTGCCGCAGCGCGGGGATGCGGTCGGGAAACGCCTTTATGCGTTCGAAGGCGCGGTCTGCCAGCGGCGAAAAATCGCCGTTCCCGCCCAGTTCGCGCTGCAAAAGGACCAAGTCCACCAGATGGGCGGGGAACAGGGCAAGCGCCTCATCCAGAGCGGCCGCGGCCAATGCCGCCCGGCCCCGCCGGGCAAGCTCCACACCCAGCCGCAGGTAACCGCCGCCCTCCTTGTCGTGCCGGGTGCGCACCCGGTCGAGAAACGCCGCGACCCGCGGATCGTCACCGTGGCCGCCGATGGCCCGGGCCAGGCCGAGCAGGGCTTCGGGCGGGGCGGCAATCACCTCCCCCGCCGCAGGCGAAACGGGAGAGACCCGGTAGACAATGAGTTTGCGCTCTCCGGGGAAGGCTGTCTTCTCAAATGCCGCGCCTTCGGGCGCGATGGCAGCTTCAAACCGTTCCGCCTGCCCGTGTATGGCGTCAACCAGCACGACCCAGCACGCGGGAGTTCCACCGGGTTCGAGTACGGGTATCCGTTTCACCAGAAACGCGCTCATCCCGGCCATGGTTTCCGGTTCAAGCACCCCCGTGACGAGGCGGTCCGACTGCCCAAGGTTTGCCTCGAAAACGGGTTTCCAAAAAACGCCCTGCACCAGCGCGATCGCCGCATTTCCGTCGGCGGCCTGAATGGTCTTTTCGGTCTGTTTCCATGCGGTGCGCGTCTGCGGCGGCAGGACGAGCGAAAGCTGCCAAAGGTAGACGGCTGCCAGTAACACCACCGCCGCCGCGCGACTGCGTCGCGGCAGCCGCGCCATGAGTCCGCCCAGCAACAAATACAGGGCAAGCGCCCCGTGGGTCACATAGCGGGACGCATAAATCGGCTTCCAGGCGAAGGACAGGGCCACCAGGAGCGCTACGGGGACCAGCGCCCACAACAGGAGATATCCGGTCCGGGCGGTGCCCGCGGCCCGCCCGCGAAACAGACACGCAACACCCCAGAGCAGGGCCATGGCAAACGTTCCCGCGATAAGGGCGCCCCCGGCGGGATGGGCAGCGACAAGCGCCCTGCCCACGCCGGCCGGCGCAAAGAACCATGCGCGGTCCGAAGGGAAATAGGACGAAGAGGACCAGTAGACGGCGTCACCGGCAACGAGGTTGCACGCAACGGCGCCGGGGTCGGGCATGATGTAGGAGTCGTACAGTTCGCTGGGCTGCGGGGCAATGCCGGACATCCATCCGGCCACGGGCACCAGCAGCAGCGCCGTCGCAGCCAGCCAGCGGCAGCGCGTCCTCCAGCGCACCCCCGCGGCGCACAGCAGCCACAGTCCCTGCGCGGGCCAGAGAAACGCGGCGAAATAATGGCACCAAACGAGCGCGCCGTTGGCGGCAATGTTCACGGCCCACCAGCGGCGGCGGCCGGTGCGGGCTGCCCGCAACAGGGAAAGGCTGGAAAGCGCCGCGAAGAAGGCGACAAAGGCGTACATGCGCGCTTCTTGCGCCTGAAAGAGACACACGGGCGACAGGGCCGCACACAGAACCGCCACGAATCCGGCCGAACGCGCGGTCTTGGGATCGTCGGGCCAGATTTCGCGCGCAAGCGGCGGCAGCAACAGGAGCAGCGCCGTTCCGGTCAGGGCGCTGAGCAGACGCACGGCGACAATGGCATCCCCAAAGAGTGCGGCCCACAAATAATAGAGAAGGGGGACGCCGGGGGCGCCATAGGGATAAAGGGCGCGCTGCTCGGCCAGGAAGTGACGCAGTCCGTGAACATGCAGGGCGCCCGTGCAGGCGTACTCCTCCAGGTCAACCGACTCCGCGCCGATTCCGGTCAGGCGCAGCGCCGCCCCGCCCGCCACGACCGCGGCAAGCGCCCATGCCCAGGAGCGTGTGGTTCGGGTATCCATCATGGGCCGGCATCCTTTGCGCGTCGCAGTGCCCCGAGCGCGGCGCATTCTGCGCCGCGGGAGATGCCCCCGTTGTTTTCCCGGCACCAGCGCAGATAGTTCTCCGCCCCGCGCAAATCGCCGCTTTTGACCATATTGTCCAGATAGGCGTCGCACAAATAGGGTTTGAGGCCCGCCTTGTCCGTAACCGCCTGCAGCACGGTTCTGGCCTCGGCGAAATGTCCCGCATCGGTCAGCGCGACGGCCAGTTTTGCGCGGGCATAAGGCTGGTCCGCATGGACGGCGGCGATTTGTTCCCACAGCCCAAGCGGGTCCCAGCGCCCCGGCTCGCGCCTGACGAGGGCATCAATGCCGTCATAGAGCGCTTCCGCTGACGGATGCCACCGGAGGGATTCGCGGTATCGCGTCAGCGCCGCGTCAGGATCGCCCGTGTGTGCGGCCAAGCCGGCCCAGAGTCCGCTGATACCGCCCTCCAGCGAGGTGCTGTTGTGCAGCCGAACCGTCGAAATATCCCCGGGCAGCCAGAGGTAGGGCAGCAGACTCATGGAACCGGAACCGGTTGCACGATAGACCGCCTTCACACATGCCGCATCCTCTTCAGCCACGGAAACACCAATGAAACGTCCCCGGCGCCATGGTATGGTTCCGGTGTGAATGGTCAGCCTCCCCTCGGGTGGTGGAACGGCCGAGACTTCATATACGGGGAACAGATAGCGCACGGTGCCGCCCCCGTCGCCGGACGGCGGCTCCACAAAAATGGTCTGGGTGAAATCGTTGCCGAACACGCTCCGGTCGTATTCGACGGTAACGGGGACCTGTTTCCCGCGCGTGTCCACCTCGACGGCCAGATACTCCCAGGACGCCTCCATGGGCGGTTTCGATTCGGAATCCTCCAGGCCCGGCAGGCGGCGGACCGGCCGAATCGTCACGCGGCCGCCGGCAGGTTCCCGAATGGTCTCCACCGGTTCCATCGGGGCATCAGAACAGGCCTTGACCATCCGGGCCACCTGCGCGTGCTGCCATGCCCGCGCGGCGCAGAGCGGCAACACCAGCGCGAGCGCCGCGACCGGCACAAGCGCGCATGCGCGGATAATTCCGGCGGCAACATCCCGCCGGGACAGCACCTGTCCGGCCTTTGGTCCGCGCAAATGCCGGACAAGGATCAGGAACCCGCGCCCGGCCGCGGCCAGCAGAAAAGCTACGGCCCACCAGGGCATGAAGGCAAGATGAAAAGCATGACGGTACTGGAAAAGCAGGCTTGTGTAACCGCCAAAATAGAGAAGGGCGCATGCGGCCGCAAGCGCGGCGCGCAGGTCGCGGGCGCCGATGACGGCAAGCGCCACAACGGCATACAGCAGCCCCCACCGGGCAAGATGCGACGATGCCGGCGCGTACAGCCGGACCAGCCCGCGCGCCCAGTCATTGTCCATGCCTTTTGCGTAGGCCATCTGCCGCGGAAACTCCCCGGGCACCCGGAACACGGCCAGCACCGACGCATAACATCGGTCAATCAGGTCGGCGGGAAAGATTCGGGCCACTTCCAGAAACATCCGGCGGCCCGCTTTGCCGTATGCCGGACTGAGGTAGTTTTCCATGGGCGCGGTGTCGCCATGGCGGCGGGCATGGGTGTTGATAACCGAATGCACCAGGTTGTCGCCGGGCGAGGGAAGCAGGTAATAAGACGCGCCTGAGAAGTCGAGGTTTGATTCCGTTTCAAGCGACAGCCCCTGAAAGAGCGTGTGGCTGGACACCGCCCCCTCGTCCATGCGGAGCGCGCGCAAAATCGGCGCGCCCGCCAGAAGGAATGCGGCGAGCATCACGGCCGGCACGGCGGCGCGCATCCACCAGCGCAACGGCATGACGCCGCGCGCGAGCGCTGCGGCGGCCAGCGACGGCGGCAGCGCAATCATGGCATCCTGCCGGAATCCCAGGCCTGTTCCCAGAAGCAAACCCAGCGCCGCCGCAAGGCCAAAAATGCCCCGCCGTGAAGCGGGCCTGACCGCCAGCAGGGCCGCCAGATAGACGGCGCCCAAGATGAACGGCGCCTTGGAAAAATCGCGTATGGATACGGTCATGGCCAGCATGGGGGGGGAACACATGACGGCCATGGCAAACAGCGCGGACAGCAGGCGTCCCGTTCCGAAACGAAACAGACCGTACATGAATGCGGCCGCCGCCAGGAACAGGAGCAGCGGAACCAGCTTGACGCTCTCCCATGAAATGCCGAAGCACCGCCACACCAGTCCCACTGCCATCATGAGGTAGTAGTGGGACCGGCAAAAGGGACTGAGGTCCCAGACGCCGAACTTGGCCGGTATGTCCGCCGGGTTGAAGACGGGAGTCTTCATGCGAAGGAAATCGGACAGCGCGGGTATGTCCATCTCGGCGGGACAAACCATCCCCTTCCCGGAAGCGAACATGACAGAAGGGGAAAAAGAGGCCAGTTCCTGCGAATGGTCCGGGCCAAGGGGACCGACAACACCAAAGAGAAACAACCCGCCCGCACAAGCCGCGCCGAGCAGGACCAGAAGCAGCGTCAGCCCCTCCGCGTGCCGCGACAGAAAGGCGAAAGACTTTTTGCACCCGTCGTTCATGGCGTCAGTTTACAGCACCGGAAGGCGTCGTTGCGCCATTGACCTGTGCGGCGAGACCGGGCGGCACGGCCAGTCCCGCTTCCGCGCAGCGGCGCAATTCCTCCCGCGCCCCCGCAACGTCGCCCATGGCCAGCAGGATTCCCGCCAGTTCCACACGGGCATACCCGGCGAACCGGGGGCTTATGGCGAGCGCCCTGCGCAGCGCGGCGGCGGCGCCGGCATGGTCGCCCCCCGATTCAAGCGCGCGGCCCAGCCGCAGCGGGATCAGGTGGTCGTTCGGATCACGCTGCTCCGCCTCGCCATAGGCCAAAGCGGCCTCTTTGAACTTCTTTGCGTCGGACAGCGCCTCGCCGAACTGAAACCGCAGGGCGGCCAGGTCGGGCCGCTTCTTCACTTCCTCCTCCCACAACAGAATGCGTTCGTCCGGACCCATGCGCACGGCAAGAATCGCATCCAGTTCGCGGTAGGCCGGCCCAAACCCCGGAACGCGTTCGATGGCGGCGCGGCAGGCGCGTTCCGCCTCTTCGGGCCGTTTCTGTGCGACCAGTGCCCGGGCCAGTTCACACAGGGCATTGGCATCCATGGGGTCAAATGCGGTCACATAACCCCGATAGAGGCGCTCCGCCTCGGGCCAGTTCTTTTGTTCGGCGCACAGTGCCGCCAATTCGCGCATGCCGCCGGGATCATCCGGGTATGCCGACAACAGTTGCCGATAAGCCTGCCCTGCCCGGTCATTGTCCCCGGTGGCGCGCAGCGCCTCGGCCAGCAGGCGCATGCCCGCCCGCGAGACGGGCAACTCGTCGCAAAGCTGCCGGGCCACCGGCAGAGCCTCGTCGGGACGGTTGGCGTCGAGCAGTGCCTTGCCCAGTTTTTGCCGGAGCATTCTGTCTTGCGGCGCGAGCTCCGCCGCGGCGCGCCAGTCGTCGGCAAGGCGCTGTTTCCAGTCCGTTCCCACCAACGGCGCCAGCGCCTCATGCCGGGCGCGGATGCGCTGCGCCGAATAGTCGTCGAAGAAAGCGCGCATCTGGTTTTCCAGGAGGTCAAACTCGGCCGCGGGTGTCCACGCAAGGCGCTTTGCGCACGCATCCATTTCGGGAGGTGCCGGGGGCAGTGTCTCCGCCCCGGCGATTGGCCGGACCGCTCCGTACATGGCCTTTGCGGCGATGTAGTTGCCCTCAAAGGTAAAATGCACGTTGTCGCAGAAATAATCGTATCCCGGAAGTCCGTCCGGACTGGCCCCGGCCAGTGCCGCCTCCACGTCGCACAGCACGACTCCGCCGGAGTCGTGCCGCGCGGCCACGCGCCGCACGGCGCGGTTGATGGTGGGCACCGATTCGGGCAAAGGCGGGTCCGGTTTTGGAATGCCGCCCAAGCGCTTGTTTCCGGTCAGGGTGCACAGGACAACGCGCGCGCCCGCGGAGATTCCGGCGCGGCACATGTCCTCCAGGTTGGTTTCGTAATGGGCAACCGCCGCGGCATTTTGGGTGGCGCCGGGCGACATGGAGGCAATGGCCGTTTTGTCCGGCACCAGCCACGGCTTGGGGCCGGAACCGCACGCCCATTGCACCAGCCGCAGATCATTCAGGCCAATCAGCGCGTGAATCACGGGGGGTTGCCAGAGCAGGGGATGCCTGCCCAGCGGTGTCGTGGGCCCGTAGGGACCCACGGCCTCGTTGTTGCCCATGTACACGAGGAACAGGTCCGGCTGCATGCGCGCGCACGCGCGCGCGGCGGCGCGCATCGTGTTGGAATTCATGCCTGGGCATGCGGTGTTGTAGAACTCCCAGCGCGCCTGCGGCGCCGCCTGGCACAGCATCGTTTCGAGAATGCGCGGGGAGGCCTGCGGCCCGTAGACGGCCGAACTGCCGAACACGAACACGCGAAACGCGCCGGGGTCTTTCTTTGCCGGCACCTGAAACTCCAGATCGTCCCACGTCATGATGCGGTCAACCGGCAGCCCGCTGAACTGCTGGTAGAAAGCGCGGTTGGCCACCTCCCACCCCCGGTCCCCGGCGGCGCGGCGCGTGAAGAATGCGGTGGAGTGCCCGTAGCCGGCGGCGCGCAAAACCGCCTCGGCCGCGGCCAGGATCAGCAGGGCGCCGAACACGCCCAGGACGGCAAACACCACCAGCCCCCGAATTCGCGCGCGAAGGCCGGCGAACACACCGCGGCTTTCGGTCATCCGGCGGCGTCTCCGTCCGGACGGGCATGGCGCAAAGTTTCACGGACGATATACACGGGGTGCCCCTGAAGCATCACAAAACAGCGGATGGCGAATTCTCCGACCAGCGCCATCACGGCAAGCATGACGAGCAGCGCGAAAACGATCACGTTGAGCAGCAGGCCGTTGGTCACAGTTTCAAGGACGGTGAAGTGGACAAAGAAACCCGCGGCGATCCGCAGCAGAAACAGCATGCTCGCGCAGAGGCACACCCCGGCGATCACCTGGAACGGCTGCTGCGACATGGAAACGAGATTGGTCATGTTGTACTGCCACAGCTTGCGGAAGGTCCAGCCGGATTTGCCGTAGCGGCGGGGCCGGTGCGTGACCGGAACTTCCGTGTGGCGCTGGATGCGCGCAATGGCGTCCACATTCGAGAAAATGCGCGTCGGTCCGAGATCGAAGGCGCGGAATATCTTGGCGTTGTATATCTTGAAGGTGCATCCGAAATCGCGCATGGTGCTCTTGGACGCGCGGCGCATGATTACGTTGGCCAGCTTTGAGGGAATGATCCGCCGGAAAGAATCATGACGGTTCTTGCGGTAGCCGCTGACCAAATCGTATCCCTTGTCGAACTCGGCAACCAGCATGGGAAGTTCCTCGGGCATGAGCTGAAGGTCGCTGTCCATGATGATAAAATTCCTGCCGCGGGCCTCGCACATGCACGCGGTGATCGCCGCCTGCTGCCCGGCATTGCGGAAGAAATCCATCACCACGGTCACATGGGGGTCTTTCGCATGGATGGCCTTTATCTTGTCCCATGTGCCGTCGGTGGACCCGTCGTTGACCATGATAATCTCGTAGGACCGTCCGAGTGATTCCAGCGCGGCGGACAGGCGCGCGTAAAACTCCTCAATGCTGCGCTCCTCGAAATGGCAGGTCACAAGCATGGAGAATTCGGGCGCGGCTGCCGCGCCGTCATGCGTGTCGGAATCTTTGTGTCCGGGCTTTTTCATGGCGTTCCAATGGACCGGCGGTTAACCGGTCCGGAATGATTATGGAACATGGCAAGGCCGGGTGCAAACCCCGCGCGGCTCAGGGAACCGGTTCCGGGGGCGCGGGCGGCTGCCCGCCGGAACCGGCGGCAATGCGTTCTTTTATGGATTCCATACGCCCGCGAATATAGTCCAGTCCGGGATTGAGCGCCAGCGCGCGCCCGTAACCGGCAATTGCGCCATCCAGGTCGCCCGAGGCTTCCAGCGCCTCCGAGGCGAGAACGTGGCAGTTCCAGTCGTCGGGTGCAAGGCGCAGCGCCGCGGCAAAGGCCTCCTTCGCCCCCGCAATATCGTTCGTGGCGGCGCGGGCAGCGCCGCAGAACAGGGCGGCCTTGGCGCTTTCCGGACGGACCTTCCAGACGCGTTCCCACACATTTCGGCGTTCTCCGGGATCGCTCTTGGAGAGCACGTCGTTCAGGCACAGAACGGGGCTGTCGTTTTTCGCGTTAAGGGGCATGGCCTCTTCGCAGGCGGCAATAGCCCCGGACCGGTCCCCCGCGGCGGACAAACCTGCGCACTTTTCCACGAGGAGATTTTGCAGCCTGGTCACGGCGTTTATATCCTCGGGACCCTGCTTAACCCACTCGCGCAGCATGCCGATATGCTTCCCGGCATCCTTTTCCCCCACCGCTTTTTCGTAGGCAGTCCACGCATAGAATGCCTTCGTTCCCAGGGCTATCGGCTCCCACACATCCGCGGGGGAAAGACGCGGCGTATTTCTGTCCAGAAACTGCTCCAGCACGGCGCAGGTTGCAAAGCTTCCGCCACTGTCCATAATCAGTGCTGTTAACCGGCGCAGCGCTTCCCGCGTGTCGCCCGCCTTTTCATACAGGAAAGCGATCTTCCTCAACCGGTCCTCGCTTGGATTGAACGCATTTGCCGCACGGGCGCAGAGAATGGCCGTGTCCATTCTGCCGAGCCCGTCCGCCAGCGAAGCCGCCTCCTCAATATGCATCCATTCATTTTCAGGGGTGAACAGCCGTGTGGGATCGTATGGCTGCTCGATGCGCGCCGTCAGCCGTTTCGCACCGCCGGGTTCGTTGACGGTGGCACAGGGAAGCAGGGCCGGAAGCGCCTTGTCGTCCACGCGGTACAGCCCGAGAAAGTCGTCTGCGCTCTCCCCCGGCACCGCGATTCCCTCGAAAATGGACCGCTTGGACAGGTTGTAGGCGGGAAAGAAGAACCATGTTTCACCGTTGTCCCCGGCGGCGCGGCCGGCACGCATCACCTGGGAAAAATCGCAGGACGGCTCCTGGCCCCAATACTTGACCATGAAAGCACGGCCGTTGGGCCGGGCACGAAAACGCACTGCATACAGGCCGCAGCGGTTTTCCCAATACCGGGGCGCCAGTATGCCGCGCAACAGTTCGGCCATGAATGAAGGATTTAGCAGGTGCGCACGGGTGACAGCACCGTGCAGGCCGTGTTTCATTCTGAACAGGGTCCAGTCCTGCATGGGTTCCGCCTCGGTGGGCACCGCGGAACGGGGTACGGAGGCGTACTGCCGCAACACGCCGTCGAGCGTGTGCTGCTGCCAGAGCCGGGCCGCCTGCCAGGGCACCCAAAGCGCCGAAAGTGCCAGAACGGCAAACAGCCCCGAGCGGCACAGCCACCGCCCCCATTGGGCGGTGCCCCCGGCGCTGCGCCTGACGGCGGACAACACCTGCTGCATGAGGAATCCCGCCGCCCAAAAGGGCACAAAACCCAAGTGAAACGTGTGCCGCCATTCGTTGTCCAGGCTCACGTATCCGCAGAAATACAGGGTAAGCAGCATCAACGCCAACCCCAGCCGGAGGTCTGCCGCGGCAGCGGCGAGGAGCGCGCACGCCGCAATAAACGGCCCGGCCACCCGGAAGAATTCCGCAATGGGCCGATACACGGCAACCAGCTTCGCGGAGGTGCCGTCGGCGTAGTTCAGGACGGCCCTGAACGTATCCGCGGCGGCAAACAGATTCAGCGCGGCCCCATAACCCCGCGCGATAGTGTCGGCGGGGAATTGGAGGGCCGTCCGGACAACCCAGTCCCGGGTGTACCGGGCATCCTCGGGAGAATTGTAGGAGAAGATCAGGCGCTCATTTCCCGTGGCCCTGCGCGCGTAGGAGGAAATGGTGGTAAACACAAAGTAGTCGTGGGAACAGGCCAGGGGTTCGCAGACGCCCGGTTCCAGCGAGCACCGGTCCATATGTTTCATTGAATAGCCCTGGGCCAGGGGATGATAGGGCTGCGCGCCGCCTTCCATCCGGGTGAGCATGGGGGCGGCGGCGGCGAGAAAAGCAAAAAAATAAACCAGAGCCGCGCCAATGCGGCGTCGCCGGGTTTTATAGGCGGTGCCCGGCGACAGGAAGAGGATGGCGGCAAGGCTGGCCGGAACGAGAATCATTGCGTCCTGGCGAAAACCCATTCCAACACCGGCCAGCAGGCCCATGAGCCCGGCAGTTGTCCAAAGAAAACGAACCGGCTTCCCGCGGGTGACAAGCCAGCCGATGGCGAACATTCCTCCGAGCAAGAAGGGTGCCTTGGAGAAATCGCGCATGTTGCAGACCTGCTCCAGCACGGAAGGCGAGGCAAGAAACAGCGCGGTGCCGGCAAGGCTGAGCCCGCGGTTCATGCCCAGACGGAAAAGGCCGTAGGCAAACACGCCGCACAAGCCCAGTGCAAGCGCCAGAAACGGTTCAAGCACCTGCCAGGAAATACCCATGACGCTCCATATGGCAGCCACGGTCCATTCCAGGTAAATGTGGTATTCCGCGGCGGAGTCATAGAGTGTGGGAACATTCTTCGGAATAACGGCGGGATCAAAGACAGCCGTCCTGCGTTCAAGAAAAGCCTGCAGGCCCGGCACGGCGGCAATATCCGGTTGAAACGAGCCGCGGCCGGCCGCGAACATCAGCGAACGCGCAAAGAAAGTTGTGGGACAGGCGATGCTGGAAACCCCGTCGGCCCCCCGGGATTCCTTGAACTTGGCCATGCCCAGGGCAGACCCCGCCGCAAACACCGTCAGTATGAGCGCGATATCGAGCCAAAACCGAAGGCGGGACCCCCTGAAAGTCACGCCCATCAAACCGCTCCCGAAAAAACGGAAAGCGGCCCGGCGGCGGCACCAGATTCCCATGTGCCGGACCCGCGGACGGACGGCCGCATGGTCACGATGTGGACGTCTTTCATTCGGCGGTCACCCCATGATTATGTGGGCGTATTGTTGCAGGAATGGCCCGGTGGCTTCCACCATGGCGGGCCCGCCGCCTTTCGCGGCCCGCTGTTTCAGCATCGTCTCCCTGGCGGCCGGAAATCAGGGCGCGGCTGCCTGCGGCGGCGCGTTCTGGGACCCTTTTGCCGCCTGTGCAGAACGGTTGCGCGCCTCGTCAAGCCGTTCCCGCAGATAGTTGAGCGCCGGATTCAGTGCAAGCGCGCGCTCGTAAGCGGCCACCGCGTCGTTCCATTCGCCCGCCGCCGCCATGGCGTCGGCGGCAAGGACGCAGAAGTTCCATGAATCGGGCGCCTTGGCGCGGGCGGCGTCAAAAGCCGTCCGGGCGCCGGCAATATCGCCGGCGGCGGCGCGCGCGACCCCGCAGCGCGCGGCAACATGCGGATTTTCGGGAGAATCCTTCCAGACTGCTTCCCAAACGCTCCGGCATTCCTCGGGGATGCCCTTGGACAGGACTGTCTGCAACTGCAGCACAGGCGCGTTGTTGTTTTGATTGAGGGGAATTGCCTCGCGCAGGACGGCCGTCGCGCCTGCGGCGTCTCCGGCAGCCTCCAACTGTCCCGCTTTCTCTGTCAGCAGGTTCTGAAGTCTGAGAGCGGCATTTTGGTCGTCCGGAACGACCTGGCGCAATTGGCGCAACACGGTAATACGCCTGTCGGTATCCTCCCCCCCGACAGACCTTTCGTAAGCCTGCCAGACGCCGGGCGACGCGGTCTGCCGCGCGAGTTCCTCCCATACCTGCGGAGCGGACACATCGGAGGCTTTTTGCCTGAGAAAGTCTTCGAGGGCAATGCAGCTTACAATATCCCCGCCTGAAGAGAGCACGGTCGATTTCAACAGCCGCAACGCCGCTTCGGTGTTGCCGGCCGCATCGCACAGGAAAGCTATTTTGCTCTCCTGTTCGCTGGAGGGCCTGAGCGCATTGGCCGCGCGGGCATAAAAGATCGCGCTGTCCAAGCGGCCCAGTGTCCCGGCGCGCTCGCCCGCCTCCGCCATCTGCACCGGGTCGTTTTCAGGCGTGAAGAAGCGCTCCGGGTCGTAAGGCACCGCCAGATTTGCGGTCAGGCGCGCGGGAACCCCGGGCTCGTTTAGTGTCGCGCAGGGAAGCAGGACCGGCAGCAATGCGTCGTCCAGCCGGTACAGTCCGAGGAAATTGGCGGCATCCTCCGGGGCAAAGGCGATCCCCTCAAACAGGGCGCGGCGGGGAAGTTGGCAGACCGGAAAGAAGAACCACGTTTCGCCGCCGTTCCGTCCCGCGCCGGAGACGCGCATAAGCTGGGTGAAATCGTAATGCGATTCTTCGCCCGCGGGTGCCCAGTACTTGGCCATAAACCGGGCGGCCGCAGGCCGGGCGCGCAGGCGCACCGCGTAGAGGCGGCAATCCGCCTCCCACGCGCGGGGAGCGGAACCCTTGAGCGCCGCCCGCAACTGGTCGAATTTGTCCGGTTGGGCGGACCGGTCCGCCCCGGCGCTGCCTGTCTTCAGCCGAAACAGCGTCCAATCCTGCATGGGTTCCGCCTGCGTGGGGACGGCGGATCGCGGCAATGCCGAATACTGCTGCAGCAGCGTGTCCAGCGTGTGCCGCTGCCAAACCCGCCCGAGTTGCCACGGTGCCCAAAGGACAAGGGTGCCAAGGGTTAGGAAAAAACCCGCCCTGCGCAGCCGCATGCCCCATGGCCCCATGCCCCGGAAACCGCGCCTGAATGCGTGGAACGCCTGTTGCAGCAAAAAACCGGCCATCCAGAAGCACACGAAGGAGAGGTGGAAGGTATGCCGCCACTCGTTGTCCAGGCTGACATATCCGCAGAAGTAGAGCGCGAGCAGCACAAGCCCAAAGGCGGTGCGGGGAGATGCCGCCGCCGCGGCCAACAACGCGAGCAAGGCCATGGGCAATCCGGCAAGGCGGAAGAAGGAGGCGATGCGGGTGTGCGTTTCGACCAGGAACGCCTCCCAGCCGTCATGGCGGACAAGCCCCGCCGTGAAAGTGTCGGCAGCGCCAAACACGTTCAGGACGGCGCCATACACCCGCGCGACAGTATCGGCGGGAAACTGCATCGCGGTATGAACCACCCAGTCGCGCGTGAACCGGGCGTCTTCGGGATCGTTGTAAGCGAAATAGAGTTGCCGGTCGCCCATGGCCCTTCGCGCATACGAGAAGACCGTGGCAAACACAAAATTGTCATGTGAACAGGCCAGCGGTTCGCATGCGCCCGTCACCAGGGAATTGCGGTCCATGTGCCTCGATGAATAGCCCTGCGCCAGCGGATGATAAGGCTGGGCACCCCCTTCCATGCGGGTGAGCATGGGCGCGGCGGTTGCCAGAAAGGCCGCCAGATAGACGAGCACGGCGGCAGCACGGCGGCGGCGGGTCCCGTAGGCCACGCCGGGAGAAAGGATCAACAGGGCCACGAGCGTGGCCGGAACAAGAATCATCGCATCCTGGCGGAAGCCCATGCCCGCACCGGCAAGCACCCCCATGGAGGCAATCGCCGTCCAGAGGAAACGGGGCGCCTCCCGGCGGGTAATCAGCCAGCCGATGGCGAACATGCCCCCCAGCAGAAAGGGCGCCTTGGAGAAATCGCGCATGTTGTTCAGTTGGTCGAGCACGGCCGGTGACGAGATGAAAAGCGCCGTTCCGGCCAGGCTCAGTCCCCGGTTCATGCCCAGCCGGAAAAGGCCATAGGCGCAAACCGCAGTGAGGCCCAGACCAAGGGCCAGGAAAGGTTCCAGCACCCGCCAGGAGACGCCCAGAAACCGCCAGATTACCGCCACGGTCCAGCCGAGATAGACATGGTATTCTGCGGCGGAATCACGCGCGGCCGGAATCTCCCGCGGCAGCGACGCGGGATCAAAGGCGGCAGTCTTGTGTTCGAGAAAGTCCGACAGTCCGGGCACCGCGGCGATATCGGGCATGAACGGGCCGCGCCCGGCGGCAATCATCAGCGGCGGGGCGAGAAATGTGGCGGGACAGACGACGGCGGACTGCCCTTCGCTGCTCCGGCGCGCCTTGAGTGCGGCCATGCCCAAACCGGACCCTGCGACAAAAACCGCCAGCACGAGTGCCAGTTCCATCCAGAACCGGCGCGGCGCGGCGCCCGGGGTCACGCCCATGGCTTTGTCCGGGCGGGGAACGCCGCAGCCGTCAGGCGCGCGGGGCATCGTCTTCTGAACAGGCCGGCCATGCTGGTCTCTTTCGCGCGCGCTAGTAAAGCCGCTCGATGTTGGGAGGCTGTTCCACGCCGGTTGCGGGACCGAAACCCATCTCGATCTCCTCCTTGCCCGACTCGTATTCTTCGATGGAGATACTGCCGACCACGGTGACGCGCAGGCGCGTCGCCATGCTGACGAAACTGACACCGGTGCCGTTGCTGAGCACCTCGGGAACGTCGTCGGCTTTCCATTTCTTGGCCGGACGGCCGCCCGACCACATGGTCACAACGTAGACGGTTTTCATAATCCAGTTACCCCATGGTTGCGCCCGGCTATTGTGGCAGGAATGGCAGGGGGGCTTCCACAAGCAAATCCGCCGCGGCGCAATGCAATTGGAACCCATGGAACACCGCGGGCAGAATCGGTCATAATGCCCTTCACACGACCGCCGGCGAAACCCGCCGGCTGGAACGGGAGTTTTCCGGGCATGACAAACAGGCGGTGCGCGGTGGTCTTTTCGTGGAGCATGCCGTGAATTCGATGTGGCGAAAAACAGGCCGGATCGCCTTTCAGGCACTCGCCCTGGCACTGTGGGTGCTTTGCGCCGGGGTTGCGCTGGAGCTGGGACACATCGGATACACCGCAGCCGCCCGCAGAATGGAGACCGCGTTCAAAAGCACGCGGATAGAAACCCTGATGGCGGCCGATGAGGCGCTCATCGCCGCCTCGGCGGCGCAGGCCCCCCAGCCGCCGCCCGGCCTGAAGCGGGAACTCCCCCCCCGCGCCGCATTCCTGTCGCTCAGCGGGGAACAGCGCACCGAGTTCGCTTCGCAGCGCCGCGAACTGACCCTGCTTTGCAGCCCCGCCGGGGAAGTGCTGGCCGCGCATGCCGGCCCGGAGCCGCCGGAAGTGGCGGCGTTGGCGCGGCGCGCGCATGCGGGCATGTCGATCACAGAGCTCTTTCCGGACCGGGAGGGGCGGGATGCGCTGGAGGCACTGCGCGGCCATCCCGCACTGCATGAGTACTCGCTGACGCTGGAGGGCTTTCCCCGGCCCTACGCCTGCGCATTCATTGTTTTTCCGCTCACGGAACCGAACGGCGCCCCTCCCCGCGTGACGGCTTCCCTGCTTGACTCCAAGTATGAGGTTTCACTTCAAAAGTACCGGCCGAACATATACCGCAACAACCGTTTTGATCCCCTCTACCCGCAGTTCGAGACGGCGGAATTCTGGACCAACAGCCGCGGTTTCCGGGACGACGAGTCGTCCGTGCCCAAGCCGTCCGGCGTGTTCCGCATCGTGTGCCTTGGCGGTTCGACCACCGTGGAGGGACCGCGCAACGACCTGACCTACCCCAACCTGCTGGAAAAGCGGCTGCGCGGACACTTCGGCACGGACCGCATCGAGGTGGTAAACTGCGGCGTGGACGCTCTTGACAGCGCCGGGATAGTGCGGCAGTTGGACGACTATCTCGCGCTGGAACCCGACCTCGTGATTGACTACCTTTTCGTAAACGACGAAGTAGCCGTGCGCGCGCGCACGGCCCGATCAATGGAGGCACGGGGTGTCACGCTGGGGGACTGGCTGGGCAGATCGCGGTTTCTGTATGGGGTGTTCCCCTCTCTTTTCCTTCCCCCGCGGACCGAGATTGCCGCGGCCATTGAAGAGATTACGCGGCCGCGCCAGCGGGAGATTCTGGCCGCCGCGCGCGCGCGCGGCGCGGATGTCGCCGTGTGCAGTATCGCCTATCCCGATTTCGATCACCTTCCCCTGCGCGAGCGGTGGTATTACGACAACCGCTACACGCAGGTGAGCTGGGGGCAGACCGATGTCCCCGCACATGTGCGGGTGGTGGACACCTACAACGAATCAGTGCGCGCGTTCTGCCGCCGGGAGGGGCTGCTCTATATTCCCGTGCAGGAGGAACTCAGGGGGGGCACTGAATATTTTGCCGACATTGCCCACCTGCGGCTGCCCGGCATTCAGCGCAAGGCCGATATCATTTTCGAACACGTCCGGGAATATGTGGCGGCGCGGCTTCCCCGATAAGCGGTCCCGTGCGGTCCGGTGACGCCCGCGTTGTTCGGCGGCCTCCGGCCGTCGCTCATGCGCCGCGCATTCACGGCTCTTTTGTCAGGAAGGGCAGCGCGGCTTCCACCACGGCATCCGCCGTGATGCGGGTCATGCAGCGGTGGTCCGTGGTGCAGACGGGTTTCTGGCAGGGTCCGCAGTCCACGTCCACGCGCAGCAGCCTGCCCTTTTCCCACGGACTGTCGGTGTACAGCGGCGAGGTGGGCCCCATGACGCACACCACCGGTTTGCCGAAAGCGATGGCGATATGGCGCGGTCCGCTGTCATTGCCAACCAGGAGATCGGACTCGGCAAGGACGGCCTTCAGCCGGGAAATGCCGCCGCCGGAAAATTCCAGCAGGGGCGACTTTGCGGCGGCAAGCACCGCCGCGCGGGTGTCCGCCTCGTTGGGGCCGGTCAGCAGCGCGCAACGCGCGCCGCAGCGGGCCGCAAGCGCATCGGCCACAGCGGCAAAACGTTCCGCGGGCCAGCGCTTGGCGGGGCCAAAAGCCGCGCCCGGTGCGAGGGCCACGAGCGGGCCATCCCCCGCGAAACGGTCGCGCACCGCCGCCCGTTCCGCCGGGTCCGCAGCCAGTTCCAAGCCAAGCCCGTCATCGTCGCAGCCGAGCGGAGCGACGAGGTCGAGGTATTCGCGGGCCATGTAGACGGGCGTGATGACGCCGTTTTCGCGATAGGGTTCGGGGGCGTCGGTCAACAGCCGGCGGCGGTTGTCGCGGTTGTAACCGATACGGCGTTTTGCCCGGGCAAGCCGCGCGAGCAGTGCGGCGCGAAAGGAATGGGGAAAGAGAACGGCAAGGTCTTCGGCGTCCGCGGCCAGGGTCCATGCGGCGGAAAGCAGGGCAAAAAGTCCCCGCACTGAAGGAAGCGGATGCAGGCGGTCGATGCAGGGCAGGCCTTCCAGCAGGGCGCATACGGCGGGCTGTCCCGCGACGGCAAGGATGGATTGGGGAAAGCGGCGCTTGATTGCGCGGAGCGCGGGGGTACACATCACCGCATCGCCCAGCCAATTGGGGGCGATGGCCAAAATATGGGCGGGATCGGGCATGTCGGCCATGGCCGGTGCGTCAGTTTTCGGCGTTTGGCGCCGGTTCGGCCATCGGCACGTCTTCGGCATCCCGCTTGGGAACGGTCTCCGCGGCGGCCTTCGCGGCCACCGATTCGGCGATGACCGCCGCGACCGTCTCGGGCGGGGGCAATTCGTCGGGCAGCAACGCCGACTCGGGCTCGGGCTCGGCCGCGGGCGCGGCCGCCGGTACGGGCGTTGGAGGGGCCGTGTCCGCAACGGACTCGCGGACGCGGGTGGCCTCCTCGACGCGGCGGCGGCGCTCTTCCTGGCGGCGGCGCCGGATTTCCGCGCTGACCGACTCCCATTCCGGGCGGGTTTCCTCCAGATGGGTAAT
>CAZOMH010000001.1:0-33308 GCA_964580415.1 uncultured Nitrospirales bacterium | reverse complement strand
CGCTTGCCGCGGCGGACCGGTTCTTCCGGTTCTCCGCGCGCCACCGCCGCCGTGGTAACCCGGCTGATCATGCGCAACACGCCCGGATGTGCCGGCTCGTAGAGGTGCGCAATCTTCTCGTTTACGCGGTCCACCGCGAGCGAGTACTGGATAAGGTCGTTGGTGCCGATGCTGAAGAAATCGCACTCTTTGGCAAGCAGGTCGGCAATCATCACGGCCGAAGGCACCTCAATCATCGAGCCGACCTTCATCCCGCGGTCATAGGGAATATTGGCCGCGTCGAGGTCGGCGCGAACCTCGTCAAGCACGCGCCTGACGTCACGAAGCTCCTCGACGCCGCTGATCATGGGAAACATGATGCGGACGTTGCCGTGGACCGAGGCGCGCAGCATGGCGCGCAACTGCGGCTTGAATATGTCCGGGCGGGCCAGGCAGAAGCGCACGGCGCGCCAGCCGAGCTGGGGGTTGTCCTCGTGGAGCACCTGCAAATGCGCCACCAGTTTGTCGCCGCCGATGTCTATGGTGCGCAGGGTCACGGGCAGGGGGAACAGCGCGCGCGCCACGTCGGAGTACGCCTCGTACTGCTCCTCCTCGCCGGGCACCTCGTTCCGGTTGAGGAACAGAAATTCGGTGCGGTACAAACCGATTCCCTCGGCGTTCACCTTGAGGCTGTGGGGTATTTCAATCGGAAGCTCTATGTTGGACTGGATAAGAATATTGACGCCGTCTCCGGTGCGGGACGGCCCCGTTTCGGTCGCGCTGAGCAGGGTTGCGCGGCGCTTTTCGAAGCGCGTCTGGGCGCTTCGGTAGCGCGCTATGGTCGCGTCTTCGGCGTTGACAATGACAACCCCCTCGGTCCCGTCCATGATGATCACGGCGCCGGGCGCGACGTGGCTGCTGAGGTGCTGCACCCCCACCACCGCGGGAATTTCCAGCGCGCGCGCCAGAATTGCCGAGTGCGAGGTGGGGCTGCCCACGTCCATGGCCAGGCCAAGCGTGTTTTCGGCGTCCATGGACGCCGTGTCCGAGGGCGACAGTTCATGGGCCACCACAATGCTCGGCTGCGGCAGTGACTTCAGGTTGGGCTTTTCAACGTGCAGCAAATGGCCGAGCACACGGTCGGTCACATCAAGCAGGTCGGCGGTGCGTTCGCGAAAACGCGGGTCCTCCACGGATTCCATGGCCTTCGCATAGCGCCTGGCCAGGCCGTCGATAACGTACTCCGCGTTCTTGCGGTCCGCCATGATGTGCTCGCGCACCTCTTCATGGACGACCACATCGTCGAGCAGCATCAAATGGGCGTAGAAAATATCGGCGTGGGTCTTCCCCAAGCCGGTGGTGGTCTGCTTGATCAGGCGGACAAGGTCCTCGCGGGAGGCGTCCACGGCGCGGTTAAAACGGCAAAGCTCCCGTTCGGGGGAATCGATGTCATACTGGGGCACCTCCCACCGGCTCTTGAGAAAGACCAGGGCGGGGGCGATTACAATGCCCGGCGACACGCCTATGCCATGCAGGCTTATCTCCACAGGGGGGACTCCATAGTCTTGGCGTCAGTCTTCCCCGAAACCGGAGGCGAACATGTGGCGCACGGCGCCCATGGCCTCTTCCGCATCGGGTCCAAAACAGGTGACCGACAAACGGCTGCCCCGGGCCGCGCCCAGCGTAAGCAACCCCATGATACTCTTTCCGTTTACGGTGTTGCCCCTGAAATTGATGTGAACATCGCTTTCAAAGCGCAGCGTTGTCTGCACCAGCGCGGCCGCGGGCCGCGCATGCATTCCAAGCGCGTTGACCACCATCACGTCTTCTGTCACTTCCGACATACCACCCGTTTCCTCTCCGTCCGCGGCACCGGGGCCCCGGCTCAAAACTGCGTCATCTCCATCCGGACCGTGCAGGAAAACACACCGCCCGCGCCGGAATCCAGCCGCCAGGCGGGAACAATAACGCATCCCTGATGCACCCGTTCCTGGCCGCCTTCAGACTGGCTCACGGTTTCAATGGCGAACCGATGCACCCGTGCGGGCTTCGAAAACCGCCACCCGCACGCCAAACGCTGCCACTCGTCCATCACCCCTATATGGGAAAGGCCGTCGTGGCAGCCGCGCGTGCCGAGCATCGCACGCCCCAAATCCGTGTCATCGGACCAGTAATATCTGTCATGCGCCGAACCGGTCAGCAGATTTGCGGCGAATTCGACGCCGAAAAACATGTTTTGGGGCCACACGCCGCCGCAGGCTATATCATACCGGATTTCCACGGCTGATTCACCCGGCGCAAGGCGGACCCGTTTGGACAGGCGCACCGGAACAGGACCGCTGTCGTCAAGCACGGTCCCCTCGCGCCACAGGGTCACGCCGTCCTCTTCGGTGACCGCCGAATACACGCCCTTGGCAAAATCGCCGTATTCCCGGGCGTGGCTCCGCCACAGGCTGTCCGGCGTCGCCGATTCGTCCAGAAAACGGTCGCGCAGCGACACGCGGCGCCACGGGTCGTAGACCAGGTAATTGTCCAGTCCCGCCTCTTTCGCCTTGACCATCTCGTGAATGCTCAGGTCGCCCTGCGCATCGTCGCCTATCTGCACGGCACCCTTGCGCAGCAGGTCGTGGTAGGGTTCGTCGCGCCGTGTCAGCGTGTTCAAGATGTTGAACGGCTTGGCCTTGAAATCCGCTTCGAACAGGGTGCCGCCGTCGGTGGGACTGAAGAAAAGGGTCAGGGCCGCGTTTTCCAGCACGCATTCGGCGTTGCCGTCGCCGTCGAAATCCGTCTGCTGAACCGTTGTGCAGTCCGCGTCCCGGCTTTCCAGAGCGTCCATGGCGTTGTCCGCCGCGATGATGCATTCATACAGCGCGGTGCGCAGATGGTTCAGATAGAGGCCGCCGAAGACGCCGTGCCAGTAGGCGCAGTTGCACTGTCCCCGGTGGAGCAGCAACTCGGCCACGGCAAAGCGCGGGTCCCCCGCCCGGGCCGGGCGCAGCCGTTCGAGCCGGTTGCTGGCGCGCAGCATGCGCTTCTGGATGTTGTTGGATTCGTCGTACTTGGCCAGGAAATTGCGCCAAAAACCGCCGCGCAGGAAGGGCGCGACCTGCCGGCACAGGTCCGGGTGCTCCTTGAGCCGGGCCCGCGCGTCGTTCAGCGACCGCTGCATGGCGGTGGGCAGTGCCCACACCATCATTTCCTCATAGGAGGCGCAGGTCAGGTAGGTGCGGCCGACAGCGGGAGCGTTGTCAATATAGTCCGCATAGGTTGTGGTCTTGAGCCAGCCGGCATTTTCCGTGAGGGCCGCAAAGAAACGTTCCAGCCATCCCTCGGTGTACACGCTGCCGTGGGTGCCCGGCCACACGCCAAACTTCTCATAGTCGTCGTGAAGCACGGCGCAGCGGGTTCCGTCTTCCGTGGCCAGCCCGCGCAGGTACGCGATGGTCTCGTCCACGGGATGGAACGGCACCAGATAGCGCAGTCTTTCCTGGATGGGAAAAGCCTTGACCGTGAGCCCCTCGTCCTCGGTCATGTAATAACCGTAAAGCTGGTCGGGCCGCAGGCCGGAACACAGGAAATGGGTGTCGTCCAGTGCGGTGTATTCGACCCCCGACCGGGCCATGATCCGCGCCATCTGCGGTTCCCACACCCGCTCCGCCAGCCACATGCCGCGCGGGGCGCGGCCAAAGCGGCGCCGGCAATATTCGCGCATGCGCGTAATTTGCGCCACCGCGTCCCGTTCCGGAATGGCGCAAAGCAGCGGCTCGTAGTAACCGCCGCCCATAATCTCCACCTGGCCGGCCGCGCTCATGCGGGCGAGCCGGTCCAGGAACTCCGGACGGTTCTCCTCAAACCAGTCGAAGAGGGGGCCGGTGAAATGCAGCACGGCGCGCACGGCGGGAAAACGTTCGAGCACGTCGAGAAAGGGCCTGTAGGAAAGGTCGTAGGACTGTTCAAAGACAAACCCGAAGTTTCCAACGGGCTGGTGGGCATGGCAGCCGAAAATAAGGCTGATTCGCCTGCGGGGCGCTTCGCCGCCCGAAAAGGGTTCCGCCAAATCTGACATGTTCATCCCGCCTGCCCCCGGTTGTTGCGCATGATGTCCTCGTTCAGGTCGCGGGCGGTATGGACGCCCATTTCCTTGAGCCGCTGGTTGAGCGCCGCGACCTCGATGATGATGGCCACATTGCGCCCGGGCTTCACTGGAATGCGCATGTAGGGAATTCTCACGCCAATAATGTCCACATAATGTTCCAGAAGCCCGGTCCGGTCGTAGGCCGCCTTGTCGTCCCACTCTTCCAGTTCGGCAACCAGTCCAATGCGCTTGTAATTGCGGACGCGCCCCACTCCGTACAGCGCGCGCACATCGATGATGCCCAGCCCCCGGATTTCCATGCAATGCTTTACGGTCCGGTTGGTCTGGGCGTACAGATAGTCGGCGCGGCGGCGCTTTATTTCGACCATGTCATCGGCCACCAGCCGGTGGCCGCGTTCAACCAGTTCCAGCGCCGTTTCGCTCTTGCCGATGCCCGGCTTGCCCACGACAAGGCAGCCCACCCCGTATACGTCCACCACGGTGCCGTGAAGAACCGTCTCGGGCGAGAATTCCTGGGTCAGGTACAGAATAATCCGGCTGATGACCTCGTCGGTGGTCATGGTGGAGCGCAGCACCGGCACCCCGCAGCGGTTGCACATGTCGAGCAGCACGGCCTGCGGCATCAGGTTGCGCGAAAGCACAAAGGCCGGAATCTCGAAAGAAAACATGTTGTTGAGCCGGTTGGCCAGCTCGGCCGGGCGCATCCGCTCCATAAAATGGATTTCGGTGTTGCCCAGCACCTGCACACGGTCATTGGCAAAATAGTCCAGATAACCGCTTAAAGCAAGCCCGGGACGGTTCACATCCCAGGAAAAGACCGGGCGTTCCACCCCCTGAAATCCGGCAAGCAACTCAAAATCAAGGTCCTGCGTCATGTGTTCCAGCATGCGCGAGACGGGAATAGACTGCTTGCGCTTGACCTTGAGTTTGCTCAGGTCCATGGGTTCGCCTCCTGCTCGGGCGTGCGCCTTTCCCCCGCGCAAAGCGTTGGGGAAAGGCGTCTTGTGTCAAAGGTCCCCTGCGGATTCTAGAACTCCGGTTCAATCAGTCCGTAGGTTTTGTCACCCCGGGAATAGAGGACGTTGACCTGCGACGTATCCTCGTTCAAGAAAACGATAAACGGATCGTCAACCAGTTCGAACTGCATAACCGCCTCTTCCAGGCTCAACGGCCTGACAGTCAGTTTCTCCCGGTTAACCACAAGATGGATGTCTTCCGGCTGATCCGAGTGATCGCCGTCACCATTGGTCGGCTCCACGGCGACAATCGCAAGCTGATAGGAACGCTCCTCGCGGGCAGTCCGGGGCTGGTGGCAGTTAATCCTGTCTTTATACTTGCGGGCCTGCCGCTCCAACTTTTCCAGCACCGCGTCCACCGAAGCGTACATGTCCGACGAGGCTTCCTTGCTGTGAATGCGCACGCCGTTTGCGTGCAGGTTCACTTCGGCGATGTGCCGGTGTTTCTCCACGTCCAAAACAACGTCCACGTCGATTACCTTGTCAAAATGCACCTTCACCTTCTTCAACGCGCTCTCGATATACGCCTTAAGCGCGTCGCTCAGCTCCATGTGGCGTCCGGTAATCTTGATGTTCATGGGTAAAGTACCTCCCTGCAAGGTCATACATGCCTTTTACATTGGTCACAAATGACAGATGTTAGCATTAGTTTTCGCAACCAGTCAAACACCTCCGAGGTTTTCAAACATCTAAGTCACTGACTATAACAACGTTAGCAACCACATTCATTGCTGACAGCCGTAGTAAATTTACCACATTTTTTGCATTCGCTTTTTCCGTATTATTCGTAAAATATATAAGCGATAATTGAATCCGTGATGGCTTGTCGAAAAGATGTGAATTGCCGGAATACGCAAGATGGGGACTCCACCACCAAACCACCTAAATCGCTCCTGGAAACCACGAAAAGGGGGCGCTTACACCAAAGCAAGCAGATCGCGATGAATTTTCGTCCAATCTTGTGCAAGGTTAATCGTATGAATACCGAAATGATACCCCCTTGGGTCGATAAACTCGTGGGCATGTTCCGCAGTTACCGCAGGATAAAGCAATAAGACTGAGATATCCGCGTATTTGTCAAAAGTCTCCTGCGGCAGATTGGCCAAGTATGAATGGACTTGGTACATATGCCCGGACCTGAATGTTTTGCTGTCAAAATGGTTCTGAAATATGTGCGCCGTGTACTTGCAGTCGATAATGACTTTGCGAACGTCTGAGGTGAGGGTGATATCCGTCTCCATTTTTGGGAGCCATCCTGCCGAACCCGCCTCAACTGGCTTCAGCCGCCAGCGAATCTGTTCTCGGCCTATTTTCTTGTATCTGTCCGCAGCATGAGTTCGATAGAAATTCCTGACAAAGCCCTCGAAAAGACTTGCCATTTGCTTTTCGTCGCGGACAAAATCCCTGAATCTGGCCTTGCCGCCGTTTTCGGAAATCAACAGATTCTGGTAAACAATCTCACAGATGCACATCAGGAATTCGTAGAACCGGTTGTTTCGATTGAGACGCACATCGCCAAAGACTCTGTCGTTGAGTCTGATCTGACCAATACCCGAAAGGTGTCTCAGAAGCCCGGAAAGTCTTTGAATGTTCTCCTCTTCCATGCCCTGTATGCATACCAGTGAGGCAAGCGTGGTCTTCAATATCCTGTTGTGCAGAATGTCATGGCTCATTTCATCGTAGCGACAGGAGAGTATCCCGCTGGTATGAGTGCGTCCCCCAGCTGTCTCGTCAAAACCAATCCGACCACGGAGTCGGGATGTCCACTCTTCCTGGCACAGGTAACTGCGGTCCAGACCGCGTTTCAGGAGGAGTTGCGTGCCGTTTATGAGTACCCGCGCAAAGAGATTTACCAAGTCCGTGGAGGGAAGCGTATCCACGGATACCATGTCGCGCTCGGCCAGTTTGTCCCAAGCGTAGCAGAGCAGATAATAGATGTTCTGTATGGGGATGGGAGTCATTGAGAGCAGCTAGGAAAGCAGCCTTTCCCGGTGTCGTTCCACCTTCTCCGGATTGTCGAACCAGTATTCTTCCAGGAGGGGAACAATTTCGTTCTTGATAACACGCGCGTACCAGTCCTCATCAGGGTGCAACCCGTCCACCGGGCAAAAGAAGCTGTGGCCTATACGATACCCGCGACCCAGGTTCTTGTTGTCGGCGGCGATATCCGCGTTTACAGCGGACATGCGGTCAATGATCTTCTGAACCAATGCCGCCGATGCGCCCTTGGTTTGGGTCAGGTGCGCGCGAAAGGCCTCTGTTTCAAATCCCGGTTCAATTTCGACAAAACGGAAACGACGGCGAAGGGCGTAGTCAACCATCGCCAAAGAGCGGTCTGCGGTGTTCATCATGCCTATCAGGTAGAGATTCTTGGGAACGTAGAACGGCGCTTGATTGCCTTCGCCGTAGGTCAAGGGCACGGCAAACTCATCTCCCCGCTTGTCGTGTTCAATCAGCATCATCAACTCGCCAAATATCTTGCTCAGGTTGCCTCGGTTGATCTCGTCGATTATGAACACAAAGTTCTTTTCCGGATTCTGAATAGCGCGCTGGCAGAATCTGTAGAACACGCCATTTTTCAATTCGAACTTCAGATGTTCGCCGTTTGAGACGGGCCTGTACCCCTGGATAAAGTCTTCGTACGAATAGGACTGGTGAAACTGGATCATTTCGACCCGGTCTTTGGCCTTTTCCCCAATCAGCGCGTACGCGACACGCCCCGCCACAAAGGTCTTTCCAACACCGGGTGCGCCTTGAAGGATGATATTGTGTTTCTCCCGCAGAGCCCCAAGAATCCCCTCAAAATCATGCCGCGCCATAAACAGACCGTCCATGGCCATGTCCACGGTGTAGGGAATCGGTGGTTCAGGCGGGTCGGTTTCGGCAGGATTCTTTTCGTCTATCATTCTCAGGACATGCTCATACTCGCTCTGTGTTAGCTTGAAAAGGCTTCCTTGGGCGCTTTTCAGGGGTTCGCTTTCAGCAATTTCCGGGTCTGTCCTTAGCTCGTCATAGGTCACGGGCGCCGCGACATTTCGGATCTTCTTGAAGGCAATGACCTCGCCATCATCCGATGCATGCAAACTCTTGGTAATCTCACAGATGGCCGTGATGGCCCTCTTTGGCGTGGTCACATAGCCAATGAGAATGTCGCCCGGTCGCGCCTCCTGAAAACACTTGTATCTGTTGCGCTTGTTTCCCAGTTCATTTGTGGAGGTGTACGTGCATTCCCCGCCCACCATGACGCTCTCAAATGACCAGATTTTGGGGTTTGCATTTAACCAGTAATATTTGCGCAAATTGCCCGGATCATAACCCGTCAACAGACAGAACTCCTTGACAAAGTCAGGCCAGGGTGTAATGTTCGTCAGAAATTTGACCGCAAAAGCAGGCTTCGTTGCCCCCTCTTCCCCCAGATGTCCGCCCTGTACATGCCATTCGACATCCCGAATGTGTGCGTGGTCATCGCGGCTTGGATCATGACGATAGTCACCCCTGACAATGCCGTAACCAAGAACCTCCGAGTATCCTTTCTTGGCAAAAACGACATCACCTGGCTTAATGATTCTTGAGAAGTCCCAGCATGCATGCGCACGAACTGTGAACGGCCAGTCTTTTTCCGTGGCCGTGCGTAATTCATTCTTGATTCTGTCCTTCGTGGGACAACCAAGGAGATCGCCAATAGGCTCGTCAATCGCCATAACCCCCTCCCGCACAAACCTTTCCCATTCTGATCCATTGCGACCGGGTGTGAACGTCCAGTATTGCACCGATTTGCTCCACTTCCACGCTGCGAGCGAAATATCTGCGTAGGAATCCTGACTAGCTTCATGCACCCTGCCCAACAGGGCGACATATTCGGTATGGTTGCGCGCGCCCAATTCTATGTTGAATTCCTGCGGGAAATATGCGCGATTGGTGCCATCCAGGGCCAGAAATCCTTCCGGGTTGATCCAGAAACACCCCATGGTCAGATTGGTCGCGGATATCCCTTTTATGCCCAGGCATTTGTCGAATAGCGCAGAAGAAACTTCTTCCGCCCGTTTTCCGTATGCTTCCGAGGCCATAGTCCACAGGGTGAGGAGGTCCTCCTGCATGGTCTCGGACTTGGCCGAGAAGAAGAACGAGCTTCTGTTGTCAGCTGTGGGTATGCCGTCGAAGTCAATCGGGGTTTGTGTCTGGAGCCCAAGACGGTCCTGAAAGTACGCGATTATCTCCCGCCGATTTGAATGGGTTTGCCCCCGGTTGAATGCTGCAAAAAAGGAGAATGGATCAATACCTTGTCGCAGATGCGGACCCTCATCCGGTATTGACATGACCGGCAGCCCTTTTTGTTTTGCCGCCCGCAGTATGTTCAGAAGATCCTCTTGGCGGTCTTGGTATGCCAGAACCGCCTGTGCCAATTCCCTGTATATCGGAATCCACGAGAAGCTCATAGCGCCCCCTTTCTGAGTGAATGGATTGTATCGCGCCACGGAAATCCAATCAACGTCAAGCGCACTCGGACGGTGCGTTCCGTGCCGCTTCGCGGCACTTCACACGCCCTGCATTCTACTGTTTGGACACGAGGAAAACGGAGTGGACCGGCGGGAAGTGCAGCGGAACAATGGTTACGGGGCTGTCCGTGTCGGTGGCGTGGGTCTGCATGCATTCGGCAATGGTGCCTGTGTGGGGGTCCCAAAGTTCGAACCCGGACGCGCCGCGAATATGCACTGCCGTTTCAAAACCGGTGTCGGAGGAGTTTGCCAGGAAATAGACCTCGCGCCCGTCCAGAACCTTGTGGATGTAGGACAGGTTGCCGCCCTTTACGGCCGGATTGCCTTCAAATGACAGGTCCGGCACGGGCACCAGTGCCTGCAAGACGGCACGGACCCGTTCGGGGGTGGGCCTTTCGATGAAGCAGGCCACGCCGCCCGCGGCGTTGGCATGGCGCAGACTGCGGTCGGGGCGTTTGGCAAAATCCTCCACCGGGGCTGCGGCTTCGGCCCCGAACATGTCCGCAATCGCCTGTTTCACTTCCGCGTCTTTGCCGAATTCTGCCGACTTGAACGGCAGTTGGGTGGTGGCGATGACCTTGCCGCCCAGTTCCCAGAAGCGTTTGACGACCGCAAGGTTGCCTGCATGAACAACTTTGGCCCCCGGCAGCACGATTACCCGCAGCGCCTCATGGGCGCTGTTGTTGTCGAGACGCAGGCACGGGCCGTCGAGCACGCAGTTCCGGTCCAGCACGTCGGGGTGGAGGAACACATAGTCGCGGCGCGCATGAAGGACGAGCGCCTCGCCGATGTCCATGTAGTCCGCCTCTTCGGGGATGACACCGCCCTCGTAGGGCTTGGCGGGACCGTCAAAATAGTAGCCGGCCTGAAGTGTGGCGATGGGATAGAGCACGCCCACCTCGGACACGTGGCGCCCCTGCTGCATGACGCGCTGCAGGCGGCCGATGTATTTGTTGTATTCGGGCAGCGCCGAGGCGTAGGGCTCGGTGCGGTGGGACAACTCGGGCTCGAAGGTGATGTGTTTCTCGTCGTACCACACCGCGTGGGGGATCATCATGTTGACGCCTTTGGCGAACAGGTCCATGGCCTCGCGGTACAGCGTGGCCACGGGCATGTCCTTGATGGCGCCGTAGGTCTCGCACATCACCCGCGGCTTGCCGTAATTGTACGCGGCCGAACTGACCACCTTGTAGGCCTTGGAGCCGCGGCCATAGGTGGAGATCTCGTCGATGCCCGGAATGTCCTGGTGCTGGAAGCTCTTCATAAGGTCGCCGCACAACCCCGTGGGATTGACGATCTCCTCCTGGTCCATGTGGCCCGTGAGCGCGATCTTGTGTTCCCGGCACCAGTCGGTCACCACCTTGGGGAACCCTGTTGCGTACAGTTCCGCGCGGAAGCCGAACAGCGCGTTGCGCGCGGCGGCCGTGCCGCCGCCGATGTCGTACCACAAGGCGGGGTAGTACCGGACCGGGCTGTCACCGTATTTCTGCTCGAATTTCGCGTTGAACGCGCCGGTCCACGCGCGGCCGCCCTGGACCCAGTGCATCGTCGGCTCGTCATAGAAGGCGCTGTCGATGGTGCCGCCAAAATGGTTTGGGAAACGGTCGTAATACTTTTGATAGGTGAGCTTCGTGAACTCTTTCACCGCTTCGGGATCAAGATAGTCCACCAGATCGCGGGCGCCGTCGGCCACGCAGGAGAACAGCATCACCTTCCAGGTTCCGGCGGGCGCGTCCCAGGCCAGCACCCCGTCGCGCACGCCGCCGCCGATGTCCATGATTTCCTTCGTGGCGCTGTTCATCGCCACGGCCCCCATGAACTGTCCCTCCGGCAGGGGTTCTGAAAAGGCGTTCGGACCGGTCACTTCCTTTTCGAGCTTGTCCAGCCGCTTGCCGAGCGCCCCGGGATGCGCCGCCTTCAACTGCCCCCCCGCGCCGCCGCTGGGAAACCAGAACTCATCGTACAGGCACATCTTCATGCCCAACGCGGCAGCCTTGTCCACTGCAAACTGGTAGGCGTCCAGATACTCCCTGCCCATGAAGGCCGGGGCCTTCTCCGTGGGCAGGATGCCGAAACCGTAATAGCCGGAGGCCCTGCATCCCTCCATGATCGCCGCGGTCTGCTCGTCGCTCACCGGCGCGTTCCAGAACCACAGCGGACGCGATTTCCAGCAAAGGGGCGGGTCTGCAAAATCACTCTGGAGCGTGGCCGGGTCCGGTGCGGCAAGGGCTGCAACCATGACAACAAGGGTCGAAAGCATCCGGGTATCCCTTTCGTTGAAACACCTTCTTGATTGGACGCCGCGCCGGTGCCGGCGAAGTTGTTCATAGCGTACACCAAGTATTGGGACATTGCGAGCGCACATCCTCCATGGAGCAAAGCGGTGTCGCCGCTGCGCTCTGCCGCCGCAGTCCAAATTCCGCCGCCCTGCCCCCCCCCGGTGGCCGACATGCCGCGCCATGCGTATTAACGGTGGACCAGGAAAACACACCCAAGTACAATCACGGGGAGATGACGCCATGACAAACGAACATGCAATGCTGGCACGGTGGATTAGCCGCCACGACGAGGAAGCCTTTCACGGCATTCTTCGCCAGTATTCCGGACTGGTTTATGGGGCCTGTTTGCGCGTGCTGCGCAACGATGCCGATGCGCAGGAGGCGGCGCTTGACGCCTTCCTGGCCCTGTCGCAACTGGAGCGCGTGCCCGAGTCGCCGCTGGGTGCATGGCTGCACCGCACGGCGGTACACCGGGCCATTGACCGGTACCGCAAAACCAAGACGCGCAACCGTTATGAATCCGAACTGGCCCGCGAGGTCACGTCGGAGGCGGCGGCGTTTGGCTGGGACGACATATCCGGCCTTGTGGACGAGGCCGTCGCGCTGCTTCCCGATGAACTCCGTCAGGCCGTGGTGGGCCATTTCTTCGAGGGGAAAACCCACATCGAACTGGCCAATGCCGCGGGACTCTCGCGACAGGCCATCACAAAGCGCGTCCACCAGGGGGTGGAGGAAGTGCGCAGTTCGTTGATCAAGAAAGGCGTGACCGTGGGCAGCGTCGCCGCACTCACGCTGCTGCTGACGGAGCACGCCGTGGCGGCGCCGGCCGTGCCGGCCGCGCTGGCCGCGTCACTGGGCAAGATCGCGGTTTCGGGCTTTACCGCCGGCACCGGAACGGGTGCCGCGGCCGGGGCTTCAATGGGCTTTGCCGCGAAGGCTTTGATCACGGCGGTCGTGCTGACCCTTGTGGCCGGCGTGGGCTATTCGTTCCTGCCCGGCATTGTGAAGCGCAACATGGTGCTGCTCAAGAGCATCCCCATGACAATGGCAAAGAGCGAATTTCGCAAGCGCTTTCCAAAGACGCCGGCCAAACCGCAGGCCCCATCAACTCCCGCGAAGTCCACCACAGCCGACGCCATTGCGCAGAACGCGGAACCCGCCCTGGAAGGCGGGGTGACGGTCCGTGGAAGGCTGGAGGGCATGTTCGGCGGCATGGTCGGCGAGGCCGATGTGATGTTGGAAAAGATTACCTGGGCACCCAATGAGATGCCCCCGGCACAGACCGAAAAACGGTACGGCAAAGCGGACGGCAAGGGAAATATCGTGGTTGAGCACGTGCCCGACGGAGACTGGTCCATAGCGGCCTGGAGCGACCTGGGCGGCGGTGGCGGCACACTGCACATTGAAAACGGCGTGGCTCCGCCCCCGGGCGGCAAGGAACTGGTGTTTCCCTGCGCGCCCTGTTCGGGCGTGGTGGTGGACGAAACGGGCGCGCCCGTGCCGAATGCGATTCTGTATGTGGCCGGGCATGAGTTGCTTCCGCCCGAAGAGGTGTCCCATGCGGAAGGGGCCGCCAACCGCGCGCAGACCAATGCCGAGGGACATTTCCGATTCGACAGCATGCTGGAGGGGGGCGTGAAGTATTTCGTGGCCATCCCCGGCGGCCTACCCCGCTACACGGACTATGTGAGGACCGGCGAGGGGATACGCATTCAGTTGCCGCCGCCCGGCCGGATTCGCGGCCGCGTGGTGGCCGATGGCATGACCGGCGGCCCCGAGGGCGTTACCTTGCGTTTCCTGACGGGCAATTACCGGCATCTGGGCATGCTGTGGGGCCGGGAAATGATCCTTAACGACGGGCGTATCGTACAAACCGTCACCACGGACCGGAACGGGATGTTTCTGGCGGAGGCCGTGCCCGGAGCCCAGTACCGCGCCAAATTGCCAGAGAAGTCCGGTTGGGTCATGCCCCTACCCGTCAATGTGGACGTGACCGCAGGCAAAGAGAGCACCACCACCATCCGCGTGGAACAGGCAAAGGTTCTATTCGGCCAGGTCGTGGACGCACAGACGGGCGAGCCGCTGTGGGCGGGGATTGAAGTAAGCACTTTCCTGGAATACATGGTGCCATCCGTGGAGACCGACATCGACGGCCGTTACCGCTTCGACAACCTGCCCAAGGGCAAACACCCATTGCAGGTTCACGGCCCATTGGTGCCCGGCGGAAAGGGTGCATGGACTTATAACTCCGGCAGCCTCTATTCCAACATGGCGGCAAAACCGGAATGGAACGCCGACATACAGACAGGAGAGACCCGGTTGGACCTGCGCGTGGACCGTACGCGCCTGCATGGCATCGTGACGGACGCAACCGGTGCCCCCTTGGCCGGAATTGAGTTGCGAGCCTATGCCGAGGTGCTGACCCGCACCGGCGATGATGGGCGTTTTGATGTGCGCTGTGTCTGCACGGAACAGCCCGTGCGGCTGACGGCGGAGAAAGACGGACAGCGCGGCATGCAAATGGTGGAACTTGCTCCGGGGCGCGACACGGAGGCGAATCTGAAACTGTCCTACCAATGCAACGGCGCGCTGTCGGGCGTGGTCGTGATCACGGATGGGGAACCTCCGGTGGGCTTGGGCCTGTATTGCGGGGTTTGCCTCAACTGCGAAGAGACCAAGGGTGATTACGGGACCTCTCTGTACGAAAACCAGATGGTCACAGTGGGTCCCAACGGGGAATTCTCCCTCACCGGACTGGTTCCGGGAGAATACTGGTTCTCGTTGGGCCAAACCGGCGGCAAGAACCGGAACTTCACGAACAAGGAGAAGATCACCCTGAAGCCGGGAGAACAGCGTACGGGACTTCGACTGGAATTTGAGGCCCCCAAGAAGTACACGGTGTCGGGCACGGTCATCAACGAGGCGGGACAGCCCATTCCGGAATGCGATGTGAACTGTTACAGCGTGGGGCCAACTCCCGTAAAGACAGACCGAAACGGCCGGTTCAGCCTGGCGTTGGAAACCTTCGGCACTGAAGCACAGCTCAGCTTCAACGCCGAGGGATACACTGCAGACAGCCATGACTGTCCGCTGGACAAGGGAGAACAGGTCTTCACACTTCGTTCGTTGCGGCGCCTGTACGGACGCGTGGTGGACACTTCCGGCGCGCCGGTCACGGCGTACAACATTTCGCTGTGGACCTCCACAGCAAGCGGGAAAGACGTGGTGGACGCTTCCGGTGCGTTTGATCTCCCCGGGACATTCGCACCGCCTGCCACGCTGATAGTGATCGCAGAAGGGTATGGTCGCTTCAGTAAACGTCTGGACGGCCCCGAATATGATTGCCCGGTGGAAGTCGTTCTTCAACCCGCCGCCACGGTGGAAGGAACCGTGGTCGATGCCAACGGCGCTCCCTTGGCGGGCTACACCGTCCGGTGCTGCGAAGAAACGTTGACGACCGACGAGACCGGCCGTTTCTCCGGCGGGAAATGCGGCGCCGGCACCGAATCCGACCTGCTTGTTTCCAAGACGCTCAACAGTCCCCATATCTGGCGCGGAACGGTTACCGCACCCGCCACGGTGGTCTGCAGGATAAGCGAAACCGGAACGGCGGTGGTCAATGTCGTGTTGGACGGCGTGCCTGTCACGGATGCCTCAACCTTGCAGAACGACTACACCGTGAAAGCAGAATGGCGGACGGATAACGGCGTCACGGTTCAAGCCCCAGTGGGTGCGGGCTCGCAAGCGCAAGCCTTTCATGCTGGCTACTTGCCTCCAGGTTCTGTTCAGTTTCGCGTGCGCATGAAAGCGCTGGAGGCATACGGCCCCGCCGTCTGTGAAAAGGTGGTGGAGGCGCAGGTGCTGGCGAACGAGGAAACGGTGGTACAGGTGAATTTCGAAACGCCGGGTGCAGCCGTCGCGGCGGAAACCCCAACAGTGGACAGCGCCCCAAGCACACCCGGGGCGACGGATGAGTAACCCCCAAACGGGGTTGGCCTGACCGGGTCTGGGGCAGGCCCGGTCAGGCCGGGGAAACGCGCACGAATCCCGAATGCCGCGGACCCATTCGGGGAACCTTTGGGGGGCTGATTGAACATTTTGCCCTTGTGGTGCGACATTAAGGGCAAAACATGAAGTACCGCGATCAAATATCCGACCAAATCCTCGTGCTGGGCTGCCGGGAAGGCGATGCAAACGCCTTCGACCGTTTGTTCGAGCGATGGCAGGAACGGCTCTGGCATCACGCATTCCGGCTCACGGGGCAGGAGGACGCGGCGTGGGATGTGACGCAGGATTCCTGGATCGGCATTGGGCGCGGGATCGGGTCACTGCAGGACCCGGCGGCGTTTCCGGGGTGGGCCTACCGGATCGTCAGCAACAAATGCCGCGACTGGATTCGCAGGGAACAGCGCCGCCGCAGGGGCATTCAGGGCTATGCCGAGCAGTTCGCGGAGGCCTCCGCGGACGGCCCGGAAATCTTTGACAGCCTGCGCGAGGCGATGGAGAGGCTCAGTCCGCCCGACCAGACCATTCTTTCGCTGCGGTATGAAGAGGGGTTTGACACCACCGAAATTGCCGGCATCCTCGGCATACCCGAGGGGACCGTGCGCTCACGGCTGCATTACACGCGCAAAAGACTGCGCACACTTTTGGAGGAACAATCATGAACCGTCCCGAATTGGACAAACAGCGAATAACCGACATTCGACGCCGGGCCACGGGCGACTTTCGGCGCGAGATGCGGTTTCGCGCGGTTAAACTGTGGCTGCTTTACCTGGCCCTGACCGTGCTCTGCGCATTCGTGTATGCGCGCTGGCAGCTTCAGACGGATCCGCAGCAGTGGCTGCTCTATGCCATCGTCTGCCTCCTCTTTCTGCAGAGCCTGATGTCTGTGGGCCTTTGGCTGTGGCTGCTCCCGCGTGTGCTGCTGCTGCTGAAGGAAATGAAGCTGCTCCGCATAGACATAGACCGGGATTCCCTCGAAGCAGGCTCCGGAGCTTCCGATTCGCTTGTGGACGTGCTCCAGCCTTCCGGATTTCCCGGAAGAAAGGTGATGCTGGCGGTTGTGTGCGTCGTGGCCGTGGTTTCGGTGCAGGCGGCTCTCAGGTTCCCGCCGCCCCCCCCGCCGCCCGCCGGGGAAATTCAAAACTTCATCACGCTTGGCGACAGCGAGTCCGCGGAGTCTGTCTCGGAAATAAAAGTTCCCTGGAGCGGCATGTTCCCCACCTCGGAAATCACCACCTACTGCGACGCCGAGCGCCTTGCCGTCCAGGAGGGACCGGAGGGTCTCATTTATCCCGGCAAGATAACCGACGACAAGGGACGCGAATTGCCCGTCGAAACGCACCTGGTGAATGACGGAAAGAGCTATCAGTTCACTGTCCATTTGCCGGAACAGATTCTGCCCGGACAGATTTTCACCCTCCGTGAACGCCTGACGCTGGCCCGTTTCGCCAAGAAGGAAGGGGATGCGTGGAAGGTCCGCATGCGGGCCAACTGGGGCGCCCCGGAAGCCCGCTACACCTTCGTATACAAGATGCCCAAAGACGCTTCCATCGTTGACGGGCGCCCCAATCAGGAGTGCCGGGACGACACGGCCAGGTATGCGCTGTACAAGGCGGTGCGCCGGGACGGCACACCGTTCGAGTTTTCCTTCGCATACAAGGTGAAGTGAATAAAGGCAACATCTGACGCCCCCCCGCCGGTCCTTCCGGATGGCGGGGGGCTTTGCATTGGCTGCGGATTGTGCCGCGCGTGGTTTGCTGTCAAGACAGACCGGGTGCGCGGGAATCCGTTCACATGCTTTCGCAGAATGGTGCGGCGTGCCGCAGCCGCATTTGGCCCCGGATTGCGGCCAAGGTTAATTCATGAGCCGGTCCACTTCCCCGACGTATTTCCGGGCCACTTCGGGGTTGTGGACAATGAGCAGATTCTCGTCGTTGCGTTCGTCGGCATTGCGGCTGAAATTGAAGCTTCCGGTGGCGACCGACGCGCTGTCCACAACGAGGAATTTGTCGTGGAGGCTGGCGGGGTTGTTGTCCGTGCGCACCACGGCGCCGAGTCCGGCGAGTTTCTTGAATTTGGAAGCGGTTCCGTTCGCGCCGCGTTTTTCGAAGACGCCGCGCACCCGGACGCCGGCCTGCATACGGACGGCCATGGCGTCGGCGAGTTCGGCCGAGGTGAAGGAGAAGGCCGCGAAGTCGATGCGTTCGCGGGCCGATTCCGCAAAGCGGGCCAGTGCCGTGCCGGCGTCGTCCTCGGGCGCGAAATAACATTCCACGCGGGTGCCGTCGGAAAGGGTCACTTCGGGAAAGGGCGTGTTCTCGGGCGAGCCGGGACCGAACCGGCGCGTGTCAAACATCTCGCCGAACTCGGCGGCATAATCTTTCGCCAGCTCGGCCGAGTCGATGAGCAGCGAGTTGTTGTTGTTCCGGTACATGCAGTTTTCGGTGATGTTTGTTGAGCCGGTCCATACGAAGCGCCCGTCCACCACGCAGAACTTGTCGTGCATGAAGGCCGGTCTTTCGTCGAACACCACCGGAATGCCCGCTTCGATGCACCGGCGCACGGCGGGCCGGTCCGCGTAGTCGCTGTCGGACACGATGCCCACGCGCACCCCGGCCTGGTGCCGCGCGATCAGCGCGTCGGCCGCGGCGGGCAGTTCCAGTTCGTAAAAGGCGCATGCGACGGAGACCTGTGCGGATTGGAGCAGGCCCAGCAGCGCCTGGTCGATGGGATCGGGGTCGCCCGGTTGGGGCGGGGCAAAAAAGACCTGTATGGGGGGCGGCTGTCCATTGGGATTGACAGCCGGGGGCGGCTGTCCTACATTGGGATCGGCAGCCGGGGGCGGCTGTCCTACATTGGGATCGGCAGCCGGGGGCGGCTGTCCTGCGTTGGGATCGACAGCCGGGGGCGGCTGTCCTACATTGGCGGCTGCGGCCGGTAACGGTTGACCGGCGACGACAAGGTTGGTTAACGTCTGCCGGCCCAAGACGGCCATGGCGGTGAGCCACAGCAACAGCAGCGCCGCCGCAATCAGCAACGCCCGTTTTCGGACAGGACCGCGCGGCGGCGCGAAGGGGGCGCTCATGGGCGCGCGGCACCCCGCGCGGGCCTATTCATAGGGTTGCACCTCGTCGTGCATAAACTCGATGGCCACACCGGCCACGCGGAACATTTCCTCCGACTCGGCGCCCGCATGGTAGCGCCGTTCGCAGACGACGCGCGTGACGCCGCAGTTGATGATCAGCATTGCGCAGACACGGCAGGGCGTCATGCGGCAATAGAGCGTGGCGCCCTCGATGCCGATGCCCAGCCGGGCGGCCTGGCAGATGGCGTTCTGTTCGGCATGCACCGTGCGCACGCAGTGCTCCGTAACGGCGCCGTCCTCATGCACGGTCTTCTTCATCTGGTGGCCGATGTCGTCACAGTGCGGAAAGCCTTTGGGCGAACCGACATAGCCGGTCACCAGGAGCGTGCGGTCGCGGGCGATGACGCAGCCGCTTCGGCCGCGGTTGCAGGTGGCGCGTTTGGCGATGGCGTTGGCCACCTCCATGAAATACTCGTCCCATGTGGGGCGGCGGTAATTCTCTTCCATGTCCTGCTCTTCTCCGTGTGTTATGGTCCGGGCCGCCTGTCCGCCCTTGCCGCGATAAAACACACCAACGCGGGGACGGCTACGGTGCCCGTCCCCGCGTCATGTGCCGCCAAACGGGGTTATGCCTTCGTGTCGGGTTTGCGCGGAGCCGGCTTGGCTTTTGCCGCGGGAGCCTTCTTCGGCGCGGCCGCCGCGGTTTTCTTTGCCGCTGCCGGCTTGGCCGGGGCGGCCTTTGCGGCGGCGGGTTTCGCCGCTGCCGGTGTTTTGGCGGCGGCCGGTTTCTTTACCGCCGCGGCTTTCTTGGGCGCCGCAGCCTTTGCCGGCGCGGCTTCCGCCTTTGCGACAGCGGCCTTTGCAGGTGCGGCTTTCTTGGGCGCCGCGGCGCTTTTCACGGCAACCGCTTCTTTGGCTGCTTCCGGCACTGCGGCGGCGGCGGGAGCAGGCGCGGCGGCGGCGGGAGCCTCCGCGACGGCGGTCTTCTTGGAAGCCGCGGCGGGATGCGCCTTCATCCATTGCAGGATCGGCTCAAACACCTCCTTCTCGCCCTCGCGGGCAAAGGCAAGGTCGCAGTGGCCGTAATCCTCGGCGCAACCGTTTTCGCGGGAACAAATGATCATTTGTTTGTCGCTGTGGGCGACGCCCGCAAAGAAGGCCCGCGCCGACACGAGCGGCACGAAGGGGTCTTGGGGGGCAAAGATGGCAAGCAGGGGGAACTTCATGCCGTCGAAACCCTTGCTCAGGTTGAGCGAGTCCCCGCGCAGTGTGATCTCGCCGCTGTCGCCCCATCCAAAAATCTGGGCATGCACGCGCGGCGCGGGATCATCGAGAATGGGATAAATACTGGCAAGGTCCATGGACGCGGGCAGGTTGGCGATATTCACCGGGAGGGCGCTGGTGCCGATTCCGGCCAGCCTGGCGAACGGCAGCGCGCAGCGCAGCATTTCTCCGGCAAGCCACGGGCAGTGAAGGGCCATAAACTTGAGGCATCCCGGCAGGAACAACTTTGCGGCGGTGAACTGGGTCGGCGCGCCGAGGGCGGTGCCGGAGGCAATCTTGTCGGTGCCGAGGGCCTGCGCATAGGCATACAGCAACAGTCCGCCCAGCGAGTGCCCCACATAGTGAAGCTTGGCGTAACCGGTGGTTTTCTGGATGTGCTCGATGGCGGCGGGCAGATCGCGCCACACAAAATCCTCCACCTCGACCGTGCTGCGTCCCTGTCCTTCGGCCGGCTGCGAACTGCGCGTGCCGCGCAGGTCGATGGTCCAGCAGTCGTAGCCCTGCCCGGACAGGTAATCCACCAGACAGGCGTCCGCCGGGCTGGTGAAGTTGTTCTGGTTGGCGTTGAGCCCGTGCACCAGGAGCACCGGTTCCCCGGAGGAATGCTCCTTGCGGTAACGGCACAGGCGCAGCTTCCAGCCGTCGGAGGTGGTGATGTAGGCCACCTCGTTTGTTCGGACCTTCTCCGGGTAGAGTGCCGCGAGCAGTCGCGACCATGCCACGGCCAGGGCCACAATAATGAACGCGACAAGCACCAGGAATCCCAAGCAATTCATGTCGATTCTCCTCCGGGTTCCCCGCCGGGAACCCCTGTTAAAGCCTTGACAGAACCTGACTGTTGTAAATGTTCCACTATAACCAGTGCAAGTTTCTTACTGAATCCCGGCAGGGCGGCTATTTCCGAAACGGACGCGGCGCGGACGCGGGCGACCGATCCCAGCGCAACCAGCAGGGCTTTTGCCCGTTTTGGACCGAGACCGGGCACGTCGGGCAGCGCGCCGGCCAGCATAGCCTTGGACCGTTTCCGGCGGTGGTAGGTTACAGCAAAACGGTGCGCCTCGTCGCGCAGCCGCGCAAGCACGCGCACCACGGGGCCGTTCTGCGGCGGGATGACGGGGTTGACGCGGCCCGGAAGAAAGAACCGCTCCGGCGAGCGGTCCCCGCCGTCTTCGGCCCTCGATTTGGCGATGGACGCATGGGGCAGGTCGTCCAGCCCCAGATCGCGCAGCACGGCGTTGACAACGGCCAGTTGTCCGCGCCCGCCGTCGATGAGGACCAGGTCGGGCAGATCGTTTTCGGCAATGGCGCGCGTGTACCGGCGCGTGAGGGCCTCGCGCAGCGAGGCAAAGTCGTCCTGCCCTTCCACGCTGCGCATGGCGTATTTGCGGTAGCGCTGTTTCGCCGGGGCTCCGTGCTCAAACACCGCCATGGAGGCCACGGTCTGGCAGCCCTGCGTGGTGGAAATGTCAAAGCATTCGATGCGTTCCGGCAGGCGCGGCAGGCGGAGCGTTTTCTGGATTTGCTCCAGCGCGTCGCCGGCGGCCCTGTCGGCCATTTTCTTCTCGGCCGCGCTCCGGGCCGCATTGCGGGCGGCCAGTTCGACCAGTTTGAGTTTTTCGCCCCGCTGTGGAAAGAGAATGTCCACTTTGGCGTTGCGTTTTTCCGACAGCAGGGCGGCCAGCACCTCCGCCTCGTCCATCTCGACCGGCACGATTACCTCGCGCGGAACCACGGGCGCCGTGTCGTAGTATTGCAGCAGGAAAGAACCCAGGACCTCGCCGGGCGGCATGTCGTGCGCCTCGAAGGACCACGACCGTCCGCCCAGCAGTTTGCCGCCGCGGTAGAAAAGCACCTGAAGTTCGGTGAAGCGTCCCTCGGTATGCGTGCCGAACACGTCGCGGTCCTCCACCGATCCGGTGGTGACGGTCCGCTGGCGTTCGAGCGTGCTGCCGAGGTCGTGCAGCCGGTCGCGCAGGACAGCGGCCTCCTCGAAGCGCAGTTCGGCGGCGAGCGCGCGAATCTTTTCGAGCAGCCGTTTTTCCAGGTCCGCGCTGCGCCCCTCGAGCACGAGCATTACCTGCCCGGCGATCTCATGGTAGGCTTCGCGGCCGATCAGGCCCGCGCATGGCGCGGGGCACTGGCCCATCTGGTGGTAGAGGCAGGGGCGGGTCCGGTTGGCCAGCACGGCGTCGGAACAGGTGCGGAGCGGAAAGAGCCGCTGGATTTGGCGCAGGGTCTTGCGGGCCGCGGTGGCGTCGTGGTAGGGGCCGAAATAACGCGCGCCGTCGCGGTGAAAGCGCCGCACAATGGTGATGCGCGGGAAATCCTCATGCGGGTTGATGCGCAGGCTCAGGTAGGTCTTGTCATCCTTGAGCCGCACGTTGTAGCGGGGTTTGTGCTGCTTGATGAGGCTGTTTTCCAGCAGCAGCGCCTCCTTGTCCGTGGCGACCACCAGGTATTCGATGGATGCCACGCGCCGCATCAGAAACTTCACGTTCGCGCGGGTGTCCGTCTCGTTGCAATAACTGCGGATGCGCGCGCGCAGATTCTTCGCCTTGCCCACGTAAAGAATGTGTCCGCCGGCGTCCTTCATGAGATAGCAGCCGGGCTGCGTCGGCGCGTCGGCCGGGCTCACGGAGGGCGTTTCGGGCACTTCGGATTCGGGCTGTTCCGGTTCGTCAGGCATAACCAAGAGGATAACACACGCACAGCGGCTATGAGTGCCATTATATGACGGTGCTATTCGTACCGCAGGCGGGACGCCTGCTCTGTCTTCATGTGTGCCGGTGTGGTGTAAGAGCCGGAGGGCAAGGCAGGCGGGACGCCAGCGGTGCGAAGCACGAGGCAGGCGGGACGCCTGCGGCACGAAGCACAAGGCAGGCGGGACGCCTGCGGTACGGAAGCCCGTCGCTGGACACCCGCCCCCCTTTCCCCGTATCGTAATGCCCCGGGCTTGCCCGCAACAGGAGGTATGCGCCGTGCGCTTGTTTCAATCAATGACCGTTGCCGTTCTTACCCTGGGTCTGACGGGCGCCGTGGCCGGCGCCGAGGATGCCGCCATGAACACCGTAACCGCCACAGGTTTTATCGACAAGACGCTGGTCAAGGACGGCGCAACGGTGCGCTATGTGCTTTATGTGCCGCGCGGGTATGACGCGGCGCGGGAATGGCCGCTGGTGGTGTTTCTGCACGGCGCGGGCGAACGCGGCAGCGACGGGCTGATTCAGAGCGACGTTGGTATGGGGCATGCGATCCGCAAGAATCCGGAGCGCTTTCCCTGCCTGGTGCTGATGCCGCAATGCCCCCCCGACAGGTTTTGGGATGTCATGTTCGACGATATTGAGAAGATGATGGAGGCGACGCGGAAGGATTACCGGGTTGATTCGGCGCGCATCTCGCTGACGGGACTTTCCATGGGGGGGTACGCCACCTGGCTGTGGGGGCCGAACAAGCTGGACGTGTTTGCCGCGCTCATGCCGGTGTGCGGCGGCGGCGACCCGCGCGATCTGAAGCATCTGATCAGCGTGGAAATGGATGTGGACCGGTATGGAACGGTTCAGGAGCGGCTGCCCAAGCTGGCCACCGTCCCCATTTGGGCCTTCCACGGCAGGAAGGACGATGTGGTGCCACCGGTCCGCACGCGGCAAATGGTTGAGAAGGTGAAGGAGGCCGGGGGCGATGTGAAACACACGGAGTATCCGGAGGATGGGCACAATTGCTGGGACAGCACCTACGGGGACCCTGAAAATATCGCGTGGCTGCTTGGCCAGCGGCACAAATGAGGGCGGCGGAGCCGCAACCAAGAAATTCAGAAAGGCAGACAGGAATGTCTGCCCCACATTGAACAAATTCACCGCGTCTTGCGGCGATTTTGGAGCATAGCAGTACAGAGAACACATAAAGGTACAGATGCTGAAAAGGGAGAATGCACACCGCAAACGGTTTGGAGCGCTGTAGGCGCGGCACTTATCAGCCCGGGCCGCAAGGCCCGGGGAGGATGCCAATAAGGAAACGGAGCGCTGAAAGCGCGGCACTTGCCATGCCGGGGCACAGGGCCCGGCGGGTACCGCGGTCTTCCGCGCATGAAAAGAACACCTTGATGGATGGCAACACGGAAGGAGTCTCCCATGCTGCACGGAATCGGCGTGTCGGTAGTGATTGGGCTCATGGCTTTGGCGGGACGGCCCGAAGCGTCGGACGGGCTCGCCTACTGGGAAGACCAAATTACCCTGCCCACCTACGGATGGGAGGAAGACGGACACCCGGTATTTCAGGAGTACGAGAACTTCATCTACTATCCCTGGACCCGGCAGGATTACCTGACTGGCGTCAGGAAGGACCGCACCTACAGGACGCTGAACCTGGAAAACCCCTTTCTGCGGGTGACCTGCATTCCCGAACTGGGCGGGCGCATCTACTCTGTCCTGGACAAGACGACCAATGAGGAGATGTTCCACAAGAACGACGTGATCAAGCCCGCGCTCATCGCCATGCGGGGCGCGTGGATATCGGGCGGCATCGAATGGAACGCGGGGCCCCAAAGCCACACGGTGTTCATCATGGAACCCGTTGTCGGGAAAGTGTGCGCGGGTGCCGGCGGGGAGGCGACGATCATTGTCGGCGCCGCGGACAAGACCTTTGGCACGCGGTGGGAAGTGCGGCTGACGCTGTGGAAAGACAGGGCCTGCCTTGACGAGAGCATCCGCCTGAGCAACCCCACGGACGGTGTGCAGCCCTATTACTTCTGGAACAACACGTCCTTTCCCCGCCTGAAAGGCACGCGGTTCATCTATCCGATGACGCTCGGGTGCGACCACGCGGGGACGAGTTTCTTCACCTGGCCCGAGTTCAAGGGAAAGGACATCACCTGGCTCAAGAACTACGAGACGATGACCTCCGTCTTCGGGTACAAGGTGGACTTTGACTTTTTCGGCGCCTACGACGCCGGCCGGAACCGCGGCATCGTGTCCGCCGCGGACCACCACAAGGTTCCCGGCAAGAAGGCGTGGACCTGGGGCGGGGACGATTTTGGGATCGCCAGCGAAATGTCCCTGACCGAAGCGGGTCCCGAGGAGAGCCAGTATATCGAGGTACAGAGCGGCCCGCTGCTCACGCAGGCCGATTACGGCATGCTCCAGCCGCAGGAATCGGTGGAGTGGAACGAATGCTGGTATCCGGCGCACGGGCTCGGCCAGGGTTTCGAATTCGCCACGCGCGACGCCGTGGTTCAGGCGGAGCGCCGGGACGGCGCCCTGTTTTTGGACATTCTGGGCGCGGGCCTGTTTCCAGACGCCTTATGCACAGTCAGCCAGGGGGGCAGGGTGCTGGCGGAAAGTCCCGCAGCGCTCACGCCGGCCGCACCCTGCCGGGTGACGGCCGCGCCCGTCGCCGACGGCCCGGCCCATGTGCGCGTCTGGTCAAAGGGAAAGGGAACACTGCTCGAATACGACACGCCGCTGGCCATCCCGAGGGTGGAGCCTCCCGATCTCGCGAAGAAACCGGCCGGGACCGCCGACGAACTCTTCCGGGAGGCGTACTTGCTTGACAGCCAGTCCAACCCCGTCAAGGCGCGCGAGGGATACGAGAAGGCACTCGTCACGGACCCCGATCATGTCAAGACGCTTTGCGCCCTGGCCGTGCTGGACAACGAGCAGGGGAGCTATCCCGAGGCCGAAGCCAACGCCCGAAAGGCCACGGAAAAGGATTCGGGAAACGGCGCCGCATGGTACCAGTTGGGAATTGCCTGCCTGCGCCAGGGGCGGTTTGAAGAGGCGCGCGCCTGCGGCGCGAAAGCGGCGCAATTGGACAGCGCCGCGGCCGCGGCGCTGAATCTGGTCGGCCGCGCCGAGGCCCGGATGAACCATTTCGGGGAGGCGCGGGCCGCGTTTGAGCAGGCGGCGGGCGTCCACCCGGGCAAGGCGCGCAACAGCCCGTATCTTGCCGCCCTTGCACTCCGTTATTCCCCCGGCGGGAATGCCGAAAGCATCGCGCGCGACACGGACGAGGCGGACGCGACAAGCACCCTAACCGCGGTCATCCGGGGGCTCGCCATCAACGCGCCCGAAGACTGTGTCCGGCGTCTCGGCATGCTGGGACAGAATGCCGGATGCGCCGCGCTGGACGCCGCGGCGTTTCTCGCCAGCCTCGGCATGTATGACAAGGCGGAAACGGTTCTCCAGCGCCTCGGAGACAGCACCGACTTTTTCCAGAACTGCGGGCCTTATCCGGACTATTTCCTGGCCTACTGTCTGGCCCGTCAGGAGAAGGACGGGGACGCGTTTCTGGACCGGGCGCCGGGGAAGCCGCTGACCCGCTTCTTCCCCCACGGCACGGACGCGCTGGAGGTGCTTCAGTGGGCGGTGAAAGCGCGGCCGGGGGACGCCCGGGCGCAGTACCTGCTCGGCATCACCCTGGCCGGTCTGCACCGCATTGAGGATGCGGTTGCGTGCTGGGAGAAATCGGTCGAACTCGATTCCAACACCGGCCAGGCGTGGCGTCTGCTCGGTTTGCACTGCTGGAAAAAGGGCAACAACCTGAAGAGGGCCGAATCCTGTTACCGCCAGGCGCTGGCGGCGCTGCCGAACGACCAGATTGTGCTGCGCGATCTTGCAGAAGTGCTCACGGCCCTCAACAAACGTCCGGAGGCAATACTGCTGGCCGAAAAATTCCCGCGCGACGTGCTCAAGCGGTATGATTTGGGCCTGTGGCAGGGCAGGGCCTATCTGGACGAGAAGCGCTACGACGACTGCATCACCTTCTTCAACGAAGCGCGCTTTTCAAACTGGGAAGGTGTCACCGCGCCCCGTGACACCTGGGTGACCGCGCTGCTGGAGCGGGGCAAAATGCGGCTCGAAGCGGGCAGGAACGCGGAAGCGCTGGCCGATTTCCAGGCGGCGCTCACCTACCCCGCCAACCTGGGCGTGGGCCGGCGCTACAAGCGCACCGATGCCGAGATATGTTACTGGAACGGCAAGACGCTTCAGGCGCTGGGCCGCGCGGAAGAGGCGCGGACACAATGGCAGGAAGGCGCGTCGCAACTGTGCGCCGCCGACCCGCCCGCCACCTTCATTACCGTCACGCCCGCGCAGGATGAGCATGTGAAAAAGTGCAAAGAAGCGCTGGAGGCGTTGGGAAAATAGCCCAACTTCAGTCCGGCCTGGCCACAGAGGAAGAAAAGGACGATGGGCGAAATGTTTCAAATGAAGGCATTGATTGCGGCTTTGTCGGTCCTGTTTGCAGCCATCCTTGTTTATGCGGTCTACGGGGTATTCAAATTCAGGAGTTCGCCAAAGGGCGTGAGAGCGGCCTCAATGATACCTCTCCTCGCCATACTGGCAGCGATTATTGCCGTACTGGCAAGCATGGTCATGATCAGGACAAAAACGGACCTTATGGACCGAAACATGGAGAAAGACACCCGGACAGGTCCGTCGCGGCCCGAAATCCCAAGGATGCCGACGGTCTGATGCGCGGCCGCCGATTTGCGCGGGAAAGCCCCGGACAAGCCTCCTGCTACGCCTTCATCTCGCAGCGGAAGTTCCTGCCCGTCACAATCTCCGGCCCCACAACGACCGGGGCGCCGTTTTTGGGGAGCACAATGCGCATGGGGCACGCATCGATAATGTCCTTCTGCACGTCAATGCCGGGCATCACGTAGATCAGCTCCATGCCGCGTTTGGTGAGCTGGAACGCGCCCACGTGGGTGACATAGAACACCTTCTTCCCCTGCTTCAACGCCTCGGCGCCGTTGAACGTGATTTCGCTGACCTTGTCGACATACTTGGGGGTGCCCCGCTCCGCCACGCCGACCCTGCCGTCCTGCACCTCGATCCTGGCCCGCTCGCCCCAGGCACTGCAGAAGATGAGCGACTTGGCGTTGGTGACCAGGTCGATGAAACCGCCGGGGCCGACGTAGTTGCGCGCGCCCTCGCCGCGCTTGGACACGTTGATGTTGCCCGCGCTGTCCGTTTCAAGCGCGCCCAGGATGGCCCAGTCGAGACGCTGGTAGACCCGTTCGAATGCGGTGGCCGACGACACGATCTCGGTGGGGTTGATCGCCGCGCCGAAGAAGATGCCCGGCGCGGCCATGCCGCCGAAAACGCCGCTCTCGTTGATCATGGTGATGTGCTTTATCGCGCCGATCTCATAAAGAACGCGCGACACCTCTTCGGGCAGGCCGACGCCGATATCGACATGGTCGCCGGCACGGGCGTTGTCCGTGAATATTTTCGTGGCGAGCCGCGCCAGCAGATTATCGACGGGCTTGCGGCGCGGCGTGATGCCGAGCATGTCGTTCACGATGCGCACGCGGGCTATGCCCTCGTCGATCTCCATGGTGCTGTTCGTGGTGAACAGTTCCCAGTACTTCCGGTGCTTGACCGTTCCCGTCTGCTCCACGCCGGGCCAGTACACCACGGCGTCCACCGCGTCCGCCGGGAGGAACACCTCGTCGTAGCCTTCGTCCACAATGAGTCCGACATTGACGATGACTTTGCCGCCGTTGCGCCGGGCCGCCTTCGCGATTTCCCAGCTCTCGGCGAGCACGGAGCAGTTCTTCATGTAGATGTTGCCCCTGCGGTCCGCCGCGGGCGCGCTGAACACGGCCGTGTCAATCTTGGGGAGGTGGTACTTGAACCGGCCGTCTTCCAGCACCTCGACATATTGCGGCGCGCCCGGTGTGAACGGGGTGCCCCGGCCCGTGCGCGGATCAATCAGGGTGCCGGTGCCGGTGCTGTTGATGACGTGGTCGCGCCCCTCGGCCTGTCCCTTGAGCAGCAGCGTGAGCGTGCCCTGGGGCATTATTTGCAGCTCCAGCCTGCCCTCGTCCGCCAGTTTGAGCTGGGCCTTGAACGTTTCGGCGTGGCCGGTGAACAGGCGCGTGTTCAGCCCTTCCAGCCCGATCTCCTCCAGCGAGCCGGGCATCTTGCCCCGGGCACCCTGGCCTCCGACGCTGATGACCGTGACGTTGGCGGGATGCTGCCCGGCTTGGAACTTCTCCCGCATCGCCCAATACATCAGGGAACAGCGCTGGTTGCCGGCCAGTCCCGATGTTGCCATGACCGCGCCGTCCTTGATCAGGTCCACCGCCTGCCAGGCCGTCATGAATTTCGGATTGTCCTTCACCGGCGAGGGGTAATGGGAATCGTGTTTGGTCCACGTCATCCGCCAATGGAGCACATGAAGTTTGATAGCAAGTTTGGTCAGGATGTTCATCGTACTACCCCGGTCTGGCAACCAATCGAGAAGCCTCAGGCCAATTTAACGAAGTGGATAGTATACCGGATGAATAAGGCTAATTTCCCGCAAAATTTGTTTGAGGAAAATGGGGCGCCAATTCCGCGGCGCAATGCGGCAAAAAATGCGGGTTACGCGCCGTCCAATGGGGCCCGCCACAGCGGGGGAATTGATGCCTAATGTTTTAGTTGACAGCCGGGAAAATTCGTGGTAAGGTTTGACTAAGAGCTTAGTCATGAAAGGAGCGCCATGAACAGGAAACGCGGCACGCAAAGACTCACGGAGCTGGAGGCCGTGATTATGGACGCAGTCTGGGAACTGGGAGAGACCACGGTGCGGGGTGTGCAGGAACACCTCAAACCGGTCCGGCCCATGGCCCGCAACACGGTGCTGACCATGATGGGCATCCTGCGGGACAAGGGGTTTCTCACCAGCACCCGCGACGGACGCACGGACCTGTACCGCCCCGCTGTTTCGCGCGAGCAAATCAGCGGCGGCCTGCTCCGCGATGTTATGAACCGGTTCTTTGCCGGATCGGCGTATGCGCTGGTCAGCCAGTTGCTGGACTCGGAACAGGTAAATACCGAGGAGATAGAGGCAATCCGAAGGGAACTGAACCGCCGTCTCAAGGGTTGAAGACGGGTTGGGGAGAATCACATGAATTCCGCAATGCTTTTGCTGAACGAATCGGGCCGGTGGCTCGTGGCGCAGTTGGGCCGCATGAGCATGGAACTGGCCATTCTGGCCGGGGTGGTGCTGATAGCGCTCTATGTGCTGCGCGTAAAATCGCCGGCGCTGCGCCACCTGTTCTGGGGGCTGCTGCTGGCCAAGCCCGTGCTCACGTTCCTCGTGGCGTCGCCGCTGTCGCTGTATGCATTCTTATGGCCGCCCGCGCCGGAAGCCTTCTTCACACCCCCGCCGACGGTCGTGCAGACGGCGCAGACGCCGCTCCCGCTGCCGGCGGCGGCGCTTCCGGAAGCGGCGCCCGCCACCGTTGCGCCGCGACTGGAAACACCGCCCGTCTGGCGGCAGGTGGACCGCTACGGGATGGCGATGCTGGCCTGGGGACTGATCGCGTCGCTGCTGGGACTGCGGCTGCTGCTTGGATGCGCCTATGTGGCGTTTCTTCGGGGCACGGCCCGGACGCAGCGGGAAGGCACGCTGGCCGGTTTGGTGGCCGAAGCGTCCGCCACGCTGCGCATGCGACGCCGCGTGGCCATTGCCACAACGACCGTGTGCCACGGCCCCGTGCTGGCGGGCATTTTCCGCCCCGTCATCCTGCTGCCCGAGACCATGGCCGCCGCGCTCACCCCGGCGCAGCTCAAGTTGATTATCACCCATGAACTCGCCCACGCCCGGCGCTGGGACAACCTCGTGCTGCTTGTCCAGCGGCTGGCAGAAATGCTCTTCTTCTTCCATCCCGTGGTATGGATGTGCGGCTGGATGATGCGCCGCGAGGCCGAAGCCGCGTGTGATGACATGGTCGTTTCCGCCTACGGCGACGCCGACGGGGCGGGCGCGGCGGCCTATGCCGACAGCCTGACCCGCGTGGCCGAGATGAAATGCGGCATCACCCGCCGGCTGCTGGTCAACACCTTCGCCGCCGCCGAATCGAACTTCCACCGCCGCGTCCAGCGCATCCTGAGCGGACGACGCACGCGCATGACCCTGTGGCTCAGCATGGCCACAGGCGCCGCGCTCGTGGCCATCGGCGTGCTCGGCCTGCCTGCGGCGTCGGCTCCCAAAGACAAGACAGACCCCGTCAAGGAAACGGAACTTCGCGCGGACAACCAAGTTTCTTCACCGACTGCACAGGGCCGCCCGGAGTTCCCCGAAACCCTTCGGGCCGCACTCTCCACGAAGACAATGTCCGGCACCATAAGCAGTCTCCAGGAATTGATAGATATGCTGTGGATGACCGCCGAAACCTCCGCTGTCGGGAAAGACCTGCCGCACTTTGAAGCGTTTGCCCTTTCGGAGGCAACCCCGCTGCAGGCCATGGAAGAGTTGATTGCCAAGTCGGGCGGGAAAGCCTGTTTTATCGTGCTTCCCTATGGACTCATGGCCACCAGCGTTGAGCAGGCAAAGAGCATTCCCGGCGCGGCCATTCCGGCAGACACGCCTTTCGCGCCCGGCGTGCAAGACGGCGTGAAAGGCGAACGGGAGCCCCTTCCGGAATCTGTTGTCCGGGCGCTGTCGCAGCAGCAGCTTAACATCACGAACAACCGTGACGGGGTTGGACTGGCACTCTCCGGGATTGTCGAAATGCTTTCGGCCGCCTCCCAACTGGGCTTCGCCATGCAGACCGACGCCACACTCAACCCGTACGGTTTGATTGGCAAATCCCCGGTGGAGATCATGCAGGCCGTATCGGACATGACGGGCGGGCAGGTGTGTTTTGTGCTGCGCGACTACGGATTCCTGGTGGCCGCGCGCGAATCGGCGCTTCGGTTTGAAGGACCGGCAATTCCCAAAGACCTTCCGTTCGAACCTGCAAACAGGGTTGGCGCGCGCGCTGCGCTGCCGGAGCGGATCACGAAACGCCTGACAGAAGAACAGTTTGCGGTGTATCTGAAGCCGGAGGATGTTCGTGCCGAAGGCGCCGGCGAACTCGTCACGTTGTTCAAATGTGCGTCCGGATTGCAGCTGACGGTTGATTACACGGCCCCGCAAACGGCAACGCCAAGGTGTTTCATGGCGAAGGCGAACGGCCTCCAGTTCATGAAATCCATCGTGGAGGCCTCCAACGGCGACATGAGCTTCGTGTTTTCCGATGACTCCGCCGTTGCGCTCACCAGTTTCGCCAAGGCCACGACTGCTCCAGGTCCGACCATAAGGCAGGAACGTATCGCGCAAGCAGCCCTCCCGCCGGACGCACGGCAAGACTCCCGGAAAGAGGACTTTGAACGCCACGCCGGTGGAAAAGACACGTGGCCCGATTCCTGGATTCCGGATGGAAATGCGACCAACCACAGTGTCTGCCATGTGGACGACACAACATTCAAGGAGACGCACGGCAACACGCTGCGGCTGCACGGGGACAGTCCGACATGGTCGCCTTTGGCGCATCTCTTGACCAATGTTATCCCGCCCTTCCGCATCGCCTTCGACGTGTATCTTGAAAGCGGGAACCCGGAAACCGCCTGCGTGGTCGGGGTGCGCCGGGAACCCAGCTGGAAGGCGCCGGGACTCATCCTCTTCGACACCACCCCGCCCGGCGAGATCAAGGGGCTGGAGCCTGTTGCCGCGGGCGGCGTGGTGTCGCAAGGCCAATCCACCAACGAGCTCCACATGGAACCGGCCAAGTGGTACCGCGTGGAGCTCACCCTTCAGGAAGAGCAGGGAAGGCAAACACTGGCGGTCACGCTGAACGACGGCACCGGCATGCGGGGACCCGTCCAATGGTCCACGGACACTGCGCTGGTGAAGGACATGCCCTACCTGCAACTTGAGGTGCGGTCGGGCACGGCGTGGTTCGACAATGTTTCCATGACACCCCTTGCTCCGGCGCAAACGCCGCCTGGGCAGGCCAAAACAATCCAACCGGTGATCTCGTCTGCCGATACCGCCGTCACGGTTGGGGGAACAGTCAAGGACGCCGCCTCAGGCAACCCCATCGCCAACGCCCTGGTCCGGGGTCACATCGTCGTGTGGCGCAACCAGGGTCCCGACCGTGCTGATCGTGATCCCCGGGCAGAGGTCAGGACCGGTGCCGACGGGCGGTATGTGCTGAAGTTCTCAACCCAACTGACAACGTCCGGCCCGATGAAAGGGCAGGACCAGATTTCGGTGGACGCCAGCAGTCCCGGATACGGCACAAAACCGCTCTACGTG